>JAICLP010000017.1 GCA_025925475.1 Burkholderiales bacterium
CGAATCGGCTGCGCGTCGGCTTTGCGCGCGCGCTGCACAAGCGGCCCGTGCCCACCGAATTCGTCGACGCGGCGATCGATCGCATCGTGCAGCGCGTGCTCTCGCAAGGCGAGCGCGAGATCGCGTCGCGGCAGTTGGGCGAGATGGTGATGGAAGAGCTCTACCGGCTCGACAAGGTCGCCTACATTCGTTTCGCCTCCGTCTATCGGTCGTTCCAGGACGTGTCGGACTTTCGTGATGCGCTGAAGGAGGTCGAGGCCGTGCGCCCACCGAAGAAGCCGGCGCGCCGGCCGGCATGAGCGCCCCGCGTCCTTCTACGCGCGAATCGGCGTCGAGGGGCGAAGCGCGGAGGCTCGTTCGATGAGCCAGACCGACGACGATCGCCATTACATGGCGCGCGCGCTCGCGCTCGCCGAGCGTGGCCTTTTCACGACGACGCCGAATCCCCGCGTCGGTTGCGTGATCGTCAGGGACGGCGAAATTGCCGGCGAGGGATTCCATGCGCGCGCTGGCGAGGCGCATGCAGAAGTAGCGGCGCTCGCCGACGCACGGACGAAAGGTCGCGACGTGCGGGGCGCGACGGCGTACGTGACGCTCGAGCCGTGCAATCGCTATGGACGTACGCCACCCTGCGTCGACGCGTTGATCGCAGCGCAGGTCGGGCGCGTCGTGGCGGCGATGCGCGATCCCAATCCCGACCAACGCGACGGCGTCGAGCGCCTTCGCGCTGCCGGCATTCGGGTCGACGTCGGAGTCCTCGAAGAAGAAGCGGCATCGCTCAATGCCGGCTTCGTATCGCGAATGACGCGCGGGCGTCCATGGGTGCGCACGAAGCTCGCGGCGAGCATCGACGGGCGCACGGCGCTTGCGAGCGGCGAGAGCCGGTGGATCACGGGCGCGGCCGCGCGCGCGGACGGACATGCGTGGCGTGCGCGGGCGTGCGCAGTCATGACGGGCGTCGGGACGGTGTTGCATGACGATCCGCAACTCACGGTGCGCGACGTTCCGACGCCGCGGCAGCCGCTGCGCATTGTCGTCGATCGTCATGCCGATACGCCGGCGAACGCCCGCGTGCTGGCCGGTGACGGAGCGCTGGTCGTGACCGCCGGACCGCGCGGCACGAGTTGGCCGGCATCCATCGAATGCATTGCGGTGCCGGATGGCGAAGGTCGCGTCGATCTCGTCGCCCTCTTGCGCGGGCTGGCCGGGCGCGGGATCAACGAAGTGCACGTCGAGGCCGGCGCCAAGCTGAACGGCGCACTGCTGCGCGCCGGCCTGATCGACGAGCTGGTGATGTACGTTGCGCCGGCCGTCATCGGCGATCCGGCGCGCGGCATGTTCGAATCGCCCGCGCCGCTCGCATCGCTTGCGCAGCGCGCGGACATCGAGTGGAAATCGATCGATCGCGTCGGCGAGGATCTGCGGATCCTGGCGCGGGTGCGGCGCTAGGATCGGACTGTGTTCACCGGTATCGTCGAAGCCGTCGGCCGTGTCGTGTCGCGCGAGCGCGGACGCGAGGGTGTCCGCATCGGCATCGACGCACCTGCGCTGGATCTTCGCGACGTTGCTGTCGGCGACAGCATCTCGGTTGCCGGTTGCTGCCTGACCGTCGTCGATCTCGCAGCGCCGCTGCTGCACTTCGACGTTTCCGACGAAACGCTTGCCTGCACGACCGGATTCGCTGTCCACTCCGGCGTCAATCTCGAGTGCGCGCTGCGGCTGTCGGATCGCCTCGGTGGTCACATCATGAGCGGGCATGTCGATGGCGTCGGCGAAGTCGTTCTGTTCGAACCCCCGGGGGATGCGCAGGCCGGACATCGACGGCTCGAGGTTCGCGTGCCGGCACCGCTCGCGCGCTACATCGCCGCGAAGGGCTCGGTAGCTGTCGACGGAGTGAGCCTCACGACGAACACGGTCGCTGACGCGCGATTTACCGTGAACCTGATCCCGCATACACTCGCCGTGACGACGCTCGGAACCCTGACCCCGGGTGACAGGGTCAATATCGAAGTGGATCTCATCGCGCGCTATGTCGAGCGCCTTCACGGAGCGCCATGACGCTCTGCCGCGGTACGACGCAGCGTCGTAATCTGAACGCCTGGTGATCGCGCGCGAGTCGCGCGCAACGGAGGAACGACGATGGACCTGACGACGCTCGAGCGGCTGCCCATGTGGGTCAACGGCCGCGCTCATTCGCCTTCGACGACGCGCTATGGCGAAGTGACCAATCCCGCGACCGGCGAGGTGATTCGCCACGTGCCGTTCGCAAATGCTGCGGACGTCGATGCGGCCGTACAAGCGGCAGCGGCGGCGTTGCCGGGGTGGTCGGGGCAGCCGTCGCTTCGTCGCGCGCGCGTGCTGATGAAATTTCGCGACCTGCTCGATCGTCACCGGAAGGACCTCGCGCGGATCGTCACGCAGGAGCACGGCAAGACGCTCGCCGATGCGGAGGGCTCGGTCACGCGCGGCATGGAGGTGGTCGAGTTCGCAACCGGCATTCCGCATCTTCTCAAGGGCGAGCACAGCGACAACGTCGGTACCGACGTCGACAGCTGGTCGATTCGGATGCCGGTCGGCGTGTGCGCCGGCATCACGCCGTTCAATTTCCCGGCGATGGTGCCGATGTGGATGTTCCCGATCGCGATCGGCTGCGGCAACACGTTCGTGCTGAAGCCGTCCGAGCGCGATCCGACGCTGTCGCTGCGGCTGGCCGAGTTGCTGCAGGAGGCCGGATTGCCGGACGGCGTCTTCAACGTCGTCCACGGGGACAAGGAAGCGGTCGACGCATTGCTCGCTCATCCCACCGTGCGCGCGATTTCGTTCGTCGGCTCGACGCCGATTGCAAAGTACATCTACGAAACGGGCGCACGCCACGGCAAGCGCGTGCAGGCACTCGGCGGCGCGAAGAATCACGCGGTGGTAATGCCGGATGCCGATCTGGATTACGCGACCGAAGCCATCATTGGCGCCGGCTACGGCTCGGCGGGCGAGCGTTGCATGGCGATTTCGGCGGTCGTCGCGGTCGGCGACGTCGCCGATGCGCTTGTCGATCGTCTCGCTGCGCGGTCACGCAAGGTGCAGACGGGTCCCGGTCATGCGCCCGAGAGCGAGATGGGGCCGGTGATCACGTGCGCGGCGCGCGATCGGATCACCGGACTGATCGACCGCGGCGTCGAGGAGGGGGCATCGCTGGTCGTCGACGGCCGCCGGCCTGCCATCGACGGCCACCCCAACGGCTTCTTCGTGGGGCCGACGCTGTTCGATCGCGTGACGCCGAAGATGACGATCTACCGGGAGGAGATTTTCGGCCCGGTGCTCACCGTCTTGCGGGTCGAATCGCTGAACGCGGCGATCGAAATGATCAACGCGAATCCGTATGCGAATGGTGCGGCCATCTTCACGCGCTCGGGCCACGCGGCGCGGCACTTCGAGCAGGACGCCGAGGTCGGCATGGCGGGCATCAACATTCCGATTCCGGTGCCGATGTCGTTCTATTCGTTCGGCGGCTGGCGCAATTCGCTGTTCGGCGACCTGCACGTGCACGGCCTCGATGGCGTTCGCTTCTACACCCGCACCAAGACCGTGACGTCGCGCTGGCCCGACGACGGCAGCGAGGGGCCGGGCTTTCACATGCCGGTGATGGGCTGAGCACGCGGCCTGCCGGGTCGACACCACGAACCCTATTCGTCGAGCATCTGCCATGACAGGCGCGGATTGGGCCGCGTGACGGAAAGCATCGCCTGCGCGTATGCGACCGCGCCGCCGGGGCCTTCGACACGCATCGTGACGCGATAGGCAGGTTCGCGCGGCGGCTCGCCCGGCGGCGGTGCACCGGCAGCGGCTTCGATGCTGGGGGGCGACAGCGTGCAGTTGTCGGCGCTCGGAACACCCTGGAGCGCGCATAGCCGTTCGATGACATGTCGCACGACAAAGCCGTCGCCGGCGTCGATGATCGACGCGCCGGCAGGATAGTCGGCGGCGGACAGCAGCGCTCGTGGGACACCTCGCCGGTCCTCGGTGGGCACGCGCGAAGCGAAGTAGTTGTGTGCCGGATCGTCGCGGGTGGTGTCGAGGGCACCATCTTCGAAGAGCGCGACGACATCGTGCTCGAACGCAACGGTCGCCGCGTACATCGCCTGCTGGCGGGCATTGACGTTGCTCCCGATCGCAGCCGCCGTCGCGACGGCGCGAACGAGCGACATCCCGGCGAACGCGAGTGCGACCACGGCGACCATCGCGATCAGCAGGATCACGCCCCGATGGTCGTGCGGCCCGGCTCCACGGGTGGTCGCCTTCGGCGAACGATTCACGAGCCGCGATTCCACATGACGTTACGCAGCGCCACGACCGTTTCGAGCGTGCGATATCGATAGCCGCCGCTCGCCGTGTGCGCGATCGTGCCTTCGAGCCGTCCCGGGCAGGCGGTCTTGTCCTCTTCCTCGCAGTCGAACAGCACCCAATGGAAATCGCGCGCGAGTGCCGCGTCGAGCCGCTCGCCGCGCACGATGATGCCGACGCGAATCGCCTTGATCCGCTCGAGCGTCGCGCGCGGGGCCGCGAGGAGCACGGCCGGCGCCCAGGAACCGGCCGCATCGGCGCGCACCCAGGTGTCCAGGTTGCCGTCGCCGTCGCTGTCGACGCCGTACAGGAATTTGACGTTCACGACATTCGACACCAGCGGAACGGGCGCATCGCCATTCACGACATCCTGGCTGCGCAGTGCACCTGATGCCAGATCGAACCGCATCGTCGATGCGCGGCTCGCCGGACCGAGATCGAGCAGCAAGGTCGAAAGCGGCAAGTCGATCGGGATGCCAGTGTGGGTGACGGTGACGACGCCCGAGGCTGGCGCCGAGACCGCGGTGACGGTCGTCATCGCACAGTTGCCGGTACGCGTGATCGCGATGACCCGATCGCCTGCGGCAAATGCGTCGGGACTTTCGACGAGAAAGCTCGTACCGGCCGGGGCGCTGCTTGCGATCGCGGCTGGCAGCGCAAGCGAGTGCGCGAACGTCTGCCGCACGACGATCGTATCGGCACGATCGGCGGCCGCGCCATCGGTGACGAGCACGCTGATGGGCCGCAGCGTGGCCGCGATACCGGCCGCGGCCGGGCATGCGTCGAGCCATTGCGCGGCCGACGCCCATCCCGCGCCGGCGTTGCCGATCTGCGACGCGAGCGTGAAGAGCGCGAACGCGGCGTTTCCCTGCGCATCGGCGATCGCGCTCGCGCTTCGCCGCGCCGCGTCGGTGGCGTTGAAAGCCTGATACACGACGACGAGCGCGACCATCGCAACGGCGAGTCCCACGATCACGTCGATCAGCGACGCGCCGCGGGGCCGCCAGCCGATCAATCGCCTAACGATGCGGCAGCGCGGCACTGATCGATGCCTCGTGCGCGGTGGCTTCGCCCGGCAGTTGCCAATGCACCGTCACGCGGATGCGTCGGCTCTCGGTCGCGTCGTCGACGCTGACAGTCGGTGCATTCAGATCGGCGGAAACGCCGGGCAACTGGATCGCTTGCGCGAGCAGCGCGCGGTAGCCCGCGCCATCGGCCGCGGCATCGTAGCGCGCGGCGAGCGATCCGGGATCTTCGGTGGCAATGCGCGCGAGCGTGGCGGCGGCGATGTCGAATCCTTCGCTGCGCCATCTCGCGCCGCCGCTTGCATGCAAAGCGCCAGCGAGCAGGCCAAGGAGACCCAGCATGCCGAGCGAGAACACGACCAGCGCGATCAGCGCCTCGAGCAGATAAGCGCCTTGCAACGTGCGTCGATGCGCAGGGAACGAGGCAGCACGATTCATGTGCAAAGCCCGTCAGCACGGATCGTCCAGCAGTCGCCGCTGCGCAACCAGCCGGCCGGTACCGAGACCGTCGCCTTCGCGCCGCTTTGATCGATCGTGAACACGAATGCATCCATCCCTTTCGACACAAGTCCCGCGGCTGTGTACGTGTACGTCGTGGCTGTCGCCGCGCAGGAGAGTGCGAATGCATCGGCTGTGCCCCCGCCCTGAGGCGGAACGCCGCAACGGCCGTCGCCGTCGACGTACGAGCGCGCGTCCTGGAAGTAGTCTTCCATCCGCTCGCGCGCATCGGACAGTCTCGCGACCGCTTCGAGAATGTGCGCCCGCTTCACGTAGCCGGCGTACGACGGAAGCGCCACCGCCGCCAGGATCGCGACGATCGCGACGACGATCATCGTCTCGAGCATCGTGAAGCCGTTGTCGCTCATGGGCATGTGTCCGTCGACATGTCGACGCGCGCGCGGCCGCTGTTCGCGAGGATCACCTTGCGCGCACGCTGGCCGGTGCGGCAGATCGTGAACGTGCCCATCTGCAGTGCCCCATCGAAGCGACGCGCGTGTCCGGCTGCGGTATACGAGACGTAATCCGCGACCGGCCGGTTGCCGCGGATCGTGATGCCCGCAGGCGCGGCGCGCTCGCGAGCAACGGCGGATGCGCCGCTTCGTGCCGCATCGGCAACGACGATCCAGCCGCCTTCCCACGGCAGCGCGCCGGCATCGCACGCGGCGGGAGCAGGGCAGACGTCGACGCGATCGCCGCGCCTGATGGCCTCGCTGCGGGCGACGTCCAGCGCGTGCACGAGCGCGTCGGCGCGGTCCTGCACCTGCTGCTCGGCGAACCATCCTCCGAATGCCGGCACGCCGAGCGCAAGCACGATGCCGGCGATCGCAAGCCCCGCCATCAACTCCAGGAGCGTGAGGCCTGCAAGTGCGCGCGAGGATTGCATGCGGCCGATTGTGCGAACGACAGAAGCGGCAGGCTATCGGCGAGATGGACTAGGCCGTTCGCACGATTGCACGACGAGTGCGATCGCCAATCACCGCAGACGCCGGCGAGCGCCGCGGGATTCGAGCGTCGATAGCCATTGCCGCGGCGGCAGGCGATAATCGCTACCCGCGCTCGACGCTCCGTTTGGCGCTTGACCGCTTTCGGAGACAGCCGGCATTCGCGTGCATGGACCCTTCGCGCATGAACGCTCCCGATCCCGTGGCCCCGCAAAAGGCGGTCTTTCGCTGGGACGACCCGCTGCTGCTCGATCTGCAACTCGCAGACGAGGAGCGGATGGCGCGCGACACCGCGCACGACTACGCGCAGGAGCGCCTGATGCCGCGCGTGCGCGACGCGTTTCGCCACGAGAAGGTGGATCGGTCGATCTTTCCCGAGATGGGTGCGCTGGGGCTCCTTGGATCGACCCTGCCGTCCGAGTACGGCGGCGCCGGTCTCAACTACGTCTGCTACGGTCTCGTCGCGCGCGAGATCGAGCGCGTCGACTCGGGCTACCGTTCGATGATGAGCGTGCAAAGCTCGCTCGTCATGTATCCGATCTATCGCTATGGCAGCGAGGCGCAGCGGCGCCGATACCTGCCGTCGCTCGCACGCGGCGAGCGCATCGGCTGCTTCGGCTTGACCGAGCCGAATCACGGCTCCGATCCGGGCTCGATGGAAACGCGCGCCCGTGCCGTCGACGGCGGCTTCGTGCTGAACGGCGCCAAGACGTGGATCTCGAATGCGCCGATCGCCGATGTCTTCGTCGTGTGGGCGAAACTCGACGGCGTCGTGCGCGGCTTCGTTCTCGAAAAGGGCATGAAGGGACTCTCCGCGCCGGCGATCGAAGGCAAGTTTTCGCTGCGCACGTCGGTGACGGGCGAGATCGTGATGGACGAAGTGTTCGTGCCGGCCGACAACCTGCTGCCGAACGTCACCGGGCTGAAGGGGCCGATGGGTTGCCTCGACAGCGCGCGCTACGGCATAGCCTGGGGCGCGCTCGGGGCTGCCGAGTTCTGCTGGACGGCGGCGCGCAACTACGTGCTCGACCGCAAGCAGTTCGGCCGGCCGCTTGCGGCGAACCAACTCGTGCAGAAGAAGCTCGCGGACATGCAGACCGAAATCGCGCTCGGGCTGCAGGGATGCCTGCGGCTCGGCCGCCTCAAGGACGAGGGCCGCGCGGCGCCCGAGATCACGTCGATCATGAAGCGCAACAGCTGTGGCAAGGCGCTCGAGATCGCACGGATGGCGCGCGACATGCACGGGGGCAACGGCATCGTCGACGAGTTCCACGTCATCCGCCACATGCTGAACCTCGAGACGGTCAACACGTACGAGGGGACGCACGACATCCATGCGCTGATCCTCGGCCGCGCGCAGACCGGCATATCGGCGTTCTAGGGCCCTGGATGATGACCCCCCACGCTCACTGCGTTCGCTGCCCCCGAGGGGAGCAAGCCTTCCCTGGGGCGGCCCGGCGGAAGGCTGTTGAGCCGTGAAGCTCTACGATTATTTCCGCTCGTCCGCCGCGTATCGGGTCCGCATCGCGCTCAACCTGAAGGGCATCGTGCCCGACGAGCGGACGTTCGTGCATCTGCGCATGGGCAACCAGCGCGCGCAGGATTATCTCGCGCTGAATCCGCAGGGCCTCGTACCGGCCCTCGCGCTCGACGAGGGCGCCGTGCTCACGCAATCGCTCGCCATCGTCGAATACCTCGACGAGACTCATCGCGAGCCGCCACTGCTGCCTCACGATCCCGTCGGCCGTGCGCGCGTGCGTGCGATCGCGCTGTCGATCGCCTGCGAAATTCATCCGCTCAACAACCTGCGCGTGCTCAACTACCTGATCGGCACGCTCGGTGTGTCGCGCGAGCAGAAGGACGGCTGGTATCGCTACTGGATCGATGTCGGCTTCGAGGCGCTCGAAAAGACGCTCGCCCGCGACAGCGCCACGGGCCGTTTCTGCCATGGCGACACGCCGACGCTCGCCGACATTTGCCTCGTGCCGCAGATGGCGAACGCGCGCCGCTTCGAGATCGACCTTTCACCCTATCCGACGTTGATTCGCATCGAATCCGCCTGCAACGCGCTGCCCGCATTTGCCGAAGCAGCGCCCGCGCGGCAGCCCGATGCCGAATGAGGAGTCGCAAACGATGCAATACGCAATCCCTGCCTGGGAGTTGCCGGCGGTGCCCGTCACCGGCAGCCAGTCGCCGTTTCCCGTTCGTCACATCTACTGCGTCGGCCGCAATTACGCCGAGCATGCGAAGGAGATGGGCGGCGACGCGACGAAGGAGCCGCCGTTCTTCTTCACGAAAGCGGCCGACTCGATCGTGCCGGTCGTGCCGCCGCGCGTCGGTCGCATCGCCTACCCGATGGCGACGCGAAACCTTCATCACGAGCTCGAGCTCGTCGTCGCGATCGGCGCCAGCGGTGCGAACGTCGCGGCCGCGGATGCGCAACGCCTCGTCTATGGCTATGCGGTCGGGCTCGACATGACGCGCCGCGACCTGCAGAACGACATGCGCGAGAAGAAGCGGCCATGGGATATCGGCAAGTCGTTTGCGCAGGCCGCGCCGATCGCGCCGATTTCTCCCGTCGCGCAAACCGGCGTGCTGACGCGCGGGGACGTCACGCTGCGCGTGAACGGTGAAGTGCGCCAGCATGGCGATCTGTCGGACATGATCTGGGACGTGCCGCACATGGTCGAATTCCTGTCGCGTCTTTATCGGCTCGAGCCTGGCGATCTGGTCTTCACCGGCACGCCGTCGGGCGTCGGCCCCGTCGTTCCCGGCGACAAGCTCGAAGGCCGCATCGCCGGCCTGGCGCCGCTGTCGATCGAGATCGTGAAGAGTGACGCATGACGACAGGTTTGCCGCACGCGATGACGAAGGAGGAGATCGAGCGCGGCTACAACAATCGCGCGGCGTTTCCCGACCATCAGCGCTGGCTCGACGAGTGGGTCGCGCGGTCCGGCCGCGCAAAGGAAGCGCTGCGACCCGAAATCGACGTCGCGTACGGAACGGGTGCGAACGAGACGCTCGATCTCTATCTGCCGGCGCAGCGAGCGCGCGGGACGCTGCTGTACATACACGGCGGCTGGTGGCGCAGTCTCGACAAGTCCGACTACGCGTTCGTCGCGCCGGCGTTCGTCGAGGCGGGCTTCGCGGTCGCGCTCGTCAACTACACGCTGTGTCCGCATGACACGATCGCCAATGCCGTCGAGCAGTGCCGCGGCGCGCTGCTCTGGCTCGTGCGCGAAGGACCGGCACGCGGTGCGCCCGCGCCGATCGTGATCGGCGGTCATTCTGCGGGCGGACACCTGACGGCAATGATGTACGCGACCGACTGGCGCGCGCGCGGTCTCGCTGCGGTGCCGTTCGCCGGCGGCGCGTCGCTGTCGGGCGTGCACGAGCTCGCGCCGCTGGTGCACTTTTCGCACAACGTCGACTTCAGGCTCGACGATGCCGAGGCACGTCGCATGTCGCCGGCCGCAGCGTCGCCGACGACCGAGGCGCCGCTGCTGCTCGCCGTGGGCGCCGACGAGACGTCCGAGTTCCTGCGGCAGACGGATGTCATGTGGGATGCGTGGCCGCACAATCACCCGCGCGGGATGGCGGCGCCGCTGCACATCGCCGGACGGCATCACTACAGCGTCGCGCTCGATTACGCTGATCCGCAAAGCGCGCTCACGCGCGCGACGCTCGCACTGTTTCCGCACTGACGCGCACGGCGCCGCCATTCGCCGCTGCGGTAGAATGGCGATCGAAATCCGGCTCGACATCATGCCTATTGCGCCTATCGTCGAAATCGTCGCCGAGCTCAAGGCAGGGCGAATGGTGATTCTCGTCGACGAGGAGGACCGCGAGAACGAAGGCGACCTCGTGCTCGCCGCCGATCACGTCACACCCGAGGCGGTCAATTTCATGGCGCGCTTCGGCCGCGGCCTCGTCTGCATGGCGATCACCGAGGAGCGCGCGCGGCAGCTCAATCTCGCACCGATGACACCCGTCAATCGCTCGGTGCACGGGACCAACTTCACGGTTTCGATCGAAGCCGCACATGGCGTCGCGAGCGGGATCTCGGCGGCCGATCGCGCGCACACGATTCGCGTGGCGGCTGCTCCGCATGCAACACCCGACGACATCGTGCACCCGGGCCATGTGTTTCCGCTGATCGCGCAGCCCGGCGGCGTGCTCGCCCGCGCCGGCCACACGGAAGCGTGCTGCGACCTGGCGAAGCTTGCCGGGCTGTCGTCGTCGTCGGTGCTCTGCGAGATCATGAAGGACGACGGCACGATGGCGCGGCTGCCCGACCTCGAAGTTTTCGCGGCGACGCATGGATTGAAGATCGGCGCGATCACCGATCTGATTCACTATCGAAGCCGGACGGAGCGATTGATCGAGCGCGTCGCCGAGCGGCCGCTCGCAACGCCCGCCGGGACGTTTCGTCTGGTGGTCTATCGCGACAAGCTCACCGACGCGACGCATCTCGCGCTCGTGCGCGGGCCGATCGCGCCGGATGTGGAGACGCTCGTGCGCGTGCACGAGCCGCTGTCCGTCGTGGACCTGCTCGATTCGGAGAGCGAATCGCATGCATGGAGCATCCTCGAGGCGCAGCGCGCGATCGCCGCCGCCGGGCGCGGGGTCATCGTGCTGCTGCATCGCCCCGAGAGCGCGCAGGAGCTGCGCCAGCGCGCGATCGCCGGTGACGCGCCAATGACCTCGAAGGTGGATTTGCGCAACTACGGGATCGGCGCGCAGATCCTGCGCGACCTGAACGTCGGACGGATGCGGCTTCTGGCCCGGCAGCGCAAGATGCCGAGCATGGCGGGATTCGATCTCGAAGTCACCGGCTACGAGGAAACGCCGCCGGCGCGGCGCAGCGCGTAGCGTCATCGTTCGTTGCGGCATTCGCCGCATCGCTTTCGCTTTCCACGCAACATGGCCATCGTACGGATCGAACCCAACTTGCGCGGCGACACGCGTCGCGTCGCCATCGTGCTATCGCGCTTCAACCCGGGCATCGGCGAGGGCTTGCTCTCGAGCGCGCTGCGCGCGCTGCGCGAAGCCGGCGTCACCGACGATCGCATCACCGTCGTCACGGTGCCCGGCGCACTCGAGATACCGCTCGCGCTGCAGCGGCTTGCGCAATCGCACGAGTACGACGCGCTGGTGGCGCTCGGTGCCGTCATCCGCGGCGACACCTATCACTTCGAGATCGTCGCGAACGAGTCGGCCGCCGGTGTCGCCAGCGTGCAGCTCGAGTTCGGCGTGCCGATCGGCAACGGCATCCTCACCTGCGACACCGACGCGCAGGCAGAGACGCGGATGGCCGCGAAGGGTGGCGAAGCGGCGCTGGCGGCGCTCGAGCTCGCCAACCTGCTCGACGCGATCGATGACCGATAGCGCCACCATGAGCGGCGAAGGGCCGCCCCGAGCCGCGAACGGCGCCCCCTCCGGGGGCAGCGCAGCGGCGGCAGCCGCAAGCGTGGGGGAACCATGACCGGACGCCACCGCGCACGCGAGCTCGCCGTGCACGGCCTCTACGAGCGACAGTTGTCGAAACGCCCGGACCGCGAGATCGCCGCCTCGCTGCTTGGCGATCCCGGCTTCGCGCACGACGACGATGCGCCCGCAGCGCCACCGGAGCTCGACCGCGACTACTTCGACGCGCTCTGGCGAGGTGTCACCGGCGAGTACGGCAGCCTTATGGCCGAGCTTGCCCCTCATGTCGATCGCAGCGTCGACGCACTGTCGCCGATCGAGCGCGCGGTGCTGGCGATCGCCGCGTGGGAGCTCGTGCATCGTCTCGATATCCCGTATCGCGTCGTCATCAACGAGGCCGTCGAGCTCGCGAAGCGCTATGGCGGAACCGACGGCTACAAATTCGTGAACGGCGTGCTCGACAAGCTCGCACCGCGCGTTCGGGCCGCCGAGATCCGCCGGTGAAACGATCCCTCCGCTCGCTGCGCCCCGGGGGGCGGCGCAGTCGCCTGGGGCGCCCGCGCGCGACTGCGGGTCGCCGATGAACGAATTCGAACTGATCGAGCGGCATTTCCGGCGATCGCCGCGAAGTGCCGACGTGCGCGTGGGCATCGGCGACGACGGCGCCGTGATCGCGCCGCGTGCCGGTATGGACTACGCGATCTCGGTCGACATGCTCGTCGAGGGTCGCCATTTCGTTGCGGGCACCGATCCTGCGCTGCTCGGGCACAAGACGCTCGCCGTCAACCTGTCGGACCTCGCGGCGATGGGTGCGCAACCGCGGTTTGCGCTGCTCGCGGGCGCGTTGCCTTCGTCCGACCCGCAGTGGCTCGCTGCGTTCATGCGCGGATTCGACGCGCTCGCCGCCCGGTACGAGGTCGAGTTGATCGGTGGGGATACGACGAGCGGTCCGCGCAACCTCTGTGTGACGGTGATCGGCGAAGTGCCCGCAGGCGCCGCAATCACCCGCGCCGGCGCACGTGCCGGCGACGTCGTCTATGTCTCCGGTACGCTGGGTGATGCCGCGCTCGCGCTCGCCGTCGCCGACGGACGCGTCGAGGTCGATCGCGCGCTCGTGTCCGCACTCCAGCGACGGCTCGATGCGCCCGACCCGCGCGTCGCACTCGGCGTCGCATTGCGCGGCACCGCTTCAGCGGCGCTCGACGTGTCGGACGGACTCGCCGGCGATCTCGCGCACATCCTCGACGCGTCGCACGCCGGTGCGACCATCGATGCCGCAGCCATTCCGTGCGGCGACGCGTTGCGTGCGCTGCTGCGCGGTCCCCGGCGCGACGTTGCGCTCCAGGCTTTGCTCGCCGGCGGCGACGACTACGAGCTCTGCTTCACGGCGAGCCCGGCCATGCGCGAGCGCATTGCGGCCCTCGCGCAGCAACTATCGCTCGCGTTGACGCCCATCGGCACGATCAGCGAAGAGCCGGGTCTCGTGGTGCGCGACGAAGACGGCCGTCGCCTGCCGTTGCTGCCGCGCGCGTTCGATCACTTTGCGTGAACCACTCCATCGAGATGAAGGCGCCGACGTTCGCCTTCCTGATCCGTCATCCTGCGCACTTCGTCGCGCTCGGCTTCGGCGCGGGTCTTTCGCGCTTCGCGCCGGGAACGGCCGGCACGCTCGTCGCGCTGCCGATCGCGTGGTTCCTGCATCGGCACGCCGACAATGTCGGGTGGCTCGTCGCGATCGCGGCGATCACCGTCGTCGGCACGTGGTGCGCACATGTGACCGCGCGCGATCTTGGCGTCCCGGATCACGGCTGCATCGTGATCGACGAGATCGCGGCGTTCCTGGTCGTGCTGTTCTTTGCCGGTGCCGACGGGTGGCGACAGGCTCTGGCGTTCGTGCTCTTCCGCGCGTTCGACATCGTCAAGCCACCGCCGATTCGTGAAATCGACCGCGCGATGAAGCACGCGGTCGGTGTGATGGCCGATGATTTCGTCGCCGCCGGGTACGCACTCGTCGTGCTCGCGCTCGTCACGCGGCTATTCGGAGGCTTGTCGTGAGCGTCGCTGCTGCCGTCGCCCTCGTCGACTCCGATGATCGGTTCGATGCGATGCTCATCGAGGAAGCCGGTCTGAACGCGCTGCAGACGCAGCGACAGCTATTCTTCGATGGCTGGCTCTTGCGGATGTCGCCGGGCAAGGCGAAGCGTGGCCGTAGCGTCAATCCGCATTTCGGCTCGTCGCTGCCGCTCGCACGCAAGATCGCTTACTGCGAGGAGCGCTACGCGACGTGCGGCCTGCCGACGATCTTTCGCATCACGCCGTTCTGCAAACCGCCCGACCTCGATGCGGCGCTCGAGCAGCAACGTTATCTCGCATTCGACAATACGCTCGTGCAGGTCGTCGATCTCGCGCGGCCGCGGCCTTCGTCGCGCATGGATGTCGACATCGAACCGGTGCCCGTCGCCGAATTCGTCGCCACGGTCGGCGCGCTGCGCGGTTCACCACCCGAGCAAGAGGCCGCGCATCTCGAGCGCCTCGCGCAATCGCCGCTCGCGCTGCACACTGCCGTCGCGCGACGCGATGGACGGGCGATTGCATGCGGGCAGGTCGCGTGCGACGGCGACATCGCGGCGATCTATGACATGGTGACGGCGGCCGATTGTCGCGGGCGGGGACTTGCGAGCGCGATCGTCGATGCGCTGCTTTCGCACGCAGGCGATCGTGGCGCGCGTGTTGCGTTCCTGCAGGTAGACGATGACAACGCGCCGGCGATCGCCGTCTATCGCAAGTTCGGCTTCACGACGCCCTACACGTACCACTACCGCGCGAGGGAAGGCGAGTGCCGATAGCGGAAGCGCTCGCGGTGGCGCTCGGCGATGCATTGCGCAGGCATGGACTGCGTGTGGCCACCGCCGAATCGTGCACGGGTGGCCTGATCGCGGGTGCGGTCACGTCGGTCGCGGGCAGTTCCGAGTGGTTCGAGCGCGGCTTCGTCACCTACTCGAACGAGGCGAAGCACGAGATGCTTGGCGTGCCGGAGCCATTGATCGAGACGCACGGTGCGGTGTCCGAAGCGGTCGCAGGCGCGATGGCCGCCGGTGCACTGGCACGAAGCCGCGCGGATTGCGCGCTGTCGGTGACCGGCGTCGCGGGACCCGGCGGCGGAACGCCGGCGAAGCCGGTCGGAATGGTCTGCTTCGGCTGGTCGGTGCCTGGCCGTCCGGTCGTCGTCGAGACACGCCACTTCGCGGGTGACCGCAGCGAGATTCGGATCGCCTCGGTCGAGGTTGCGCTCGGCCGCCTGATCGCGCTCGTCGAGGGGCGGCACGCGCCGCCGTGACCCGTTGCATTTCGGGCACGGATGGTCAATCGGCCGCTTCGCCTAGGCGGTTGGGCGGCTTCCATCGAACGATCGTTCGTGCGATAATCGCCGCCACTTTCGAGGGAGGTACCAGATGATTTCGGGACACGCGACTGACGACAACAAGGGCAAGGCGCTCGCGGCGGCGCTCGCCCAGATCGAGAAGCAGTTCGGCAAGGGCTCGATCATGAAGATGGGCGACGCGCAGGTCCAGAACGACCTGCAGGTCGTCTCGACCGGCTCGCTCGGCCTCGACATCGCCCTCGGCGTCGGCGGCCTCCCGCGCGGCCGCGTCGTCGAGATCTACGGTCCCGAGTCGTCGGGCAAGACGACGCTTTGCCTGCAGGTCGTCGCGCAAGTGCAGAAGCAGGGCGGCGTCGCCGCGTACATCGACGCCGAGAATGCGCTCGACCCCGTCTATGCGGGCAAGCTCGGCGTCAACGTCGGCGAGTTGCTGATCTCGCAGCCCGACACCGGCGAGCAGGCGCTCGAGATCGCCGACATGCTCGTGCGTTCGGGCGGCGTCGACATCATCGTCATCGACTCGGTCGCGGCGCTGGTGCCGAAGGCAGAGATCGAGGGCGAGATGGGCGATCAGCTTCCCGGCCTGCAGGCGCGCCTCATGAGCCAGGCGCTGCGCAAGCTGACGGGCAACATCAAGCGCGCGAACGTCCTCGTCATCTTCATCAACCAGATCCGGATGAAGATCGGCGTCATGTTCGGCAATCCCGAAACCACGACGGGCGGCAACGCGCTCAAGTTCTACGCGTCGGTGCGCCTCGACATCCGCCGCATTGGCGCCATCAAGCGCGGCGATGAAGTCGTCGGTAACGAAACGCGCGTCAAGGTGGTCAAGAACAAGGTCGCGCCGCCGTTCAAGGAGGCGCTGTTCGACATCCTGTACGGCGAGGGCATCAGCCGCGAGGGCGAGATCATCGAGCTCGGCGTCAATCACCGGATCGTCGAGAAATCCGGCGCGTGGTACGCCTATTCGGGCGATCGCATCGGCCAGGGGAAGGACAACGCCCGCGAGTTCCTGCGCGAGCATGCCGACACCGCGCGCGAAATCGAGACCAGGATCCGAGAGGCCGTCGGTGTCGCAACGCCTTCGCCGATCAGGGGCAACGGCAACGGCGTCGACGTCTAGCCTGTTACCAGGCCCTGGCCGCAGGGCGACCTGACGTCGCGCCGGGCTCACGTTGCGCGACGCTCGCCGCAAGCCCGTCGCGTCGCTTCGCGCGACGGCCATTCGCCTGCTCGCGCGCCGTGATTATCCGCGGGCGGCGCTCGAGTCGCGGCTCCTCGCGCGCGGAGCAGAACCTGCCGAGGTCGCGCACACCCTCGACGAGCTCGAGCGGCTCGGCTATCTGTCCGATGCGCGATTCGCGCAGGCGCTGGTCGCGCAGAAGGCCGAGCGTTTCGGCCGGCGGGCGATTGCACATGCCTTGCGCGAGCGGCGCATCGAGCCGGAAGTTGCGCGCGAGGCGCTCGCCGCGCTTGCGAATGACGACGAAACCGCGCGTGCGAAGGCGGTATGGTCGCGGCGCTTTCGTGCACCGCCCGCCGACGAGCGCGAGCGGGCGCGCCAGATTCGCTTCCTCATCGCCCGCGGCTTCAGCGTCGCGATCGCGTTGTCGATCGTCGGCCGCGACATCGCGGCTGCCGAGCCTGCTCCCGATTTCGAGACAGACTGAGGGGACTACGCGATGACCGCCTCGACGTCGCCTTCGCGATCGTCGACAAGAGGCGTATCGGTGAGCAGCGCGAGCGTGCGCCGCGGCAGCTCGATCGCGTTCAGCTCGATCGCGTCGCGGCGCGCGGCCTCGCCGAGCCGTGCGCGTTCGTCAGGAGTCGCGGCGAGCGCGAGCACGCGTGCAATCGCCTCGTCGGTGTCGCGGACGACATAGGCATTCGCGCCATCGCGAAGATGATCGGCGTACCCGCCGTGCTGCCCGGCGACGACCGGCAATCCGCTGGCCATCGCTTCGATCACCACGCGTCCGTACGCTTCGAACCAGCGCGCGCTCGTCCGATAGACGAAGCAGTCGAGCGAGCGCAGGAACATCGCGGGGTCCTCGCTGCCCGCAGGCAGCAACTCGATGTTCGGAATACCGGCGAGCTCTTGCGCGAGGCATGTCCCGCCCATCAATCGCACACGGCAGCCCGCGCGCGCAAGCATGCGCCAAAGCCGCGGGTCTTCTTCGTGATGCTTGCTTCGGATGTCCCGGGACAGCCGGCCCACGGTGAATGGCTGTCGGGCACGCGCCCGCGAGGGCCGGAAACGCTCGACGTCGATCGGGCTTTCGAGCACCGGCCCTGCGCCGCGATGCCTTTGCTTGAGTGCGCGCGACGTGTAGACGATGTCGACGCGATGGCCGGCGCGCGAAAGCCGCGCGATGTTCTTCGCGAGGCGATCGGCTTGATCGGTGTTGTAGATGATCACGACGCGGTCGAACGACGAGAGCCGCGTCCAGTGACCGATGCGGAAGTAGGTACCGACGAAAACCAGCGTGCCGCCGCGCGGAAACGACCAGCGCAGCGGCCGAATGCTTTCCACCGGGTATTGCGCGAACGCCGGGGCGGACGAATATTCGCTCCACAGGCGCGCATCCGCGTGCCGGCGCAACAGGCGCCAGGTATCGATGGTGCGCCAGTCGGATCCGCCGCTCGCATCCCATAGCGGGTTCACGAGATGCACGCGGGGAAGCTCGCGTCGGCTCACCGGACGGACTTCATGCTTCGCATTGCGGCGACAAGTTGAACATCGCGGCAGGCGAATGTCGCGCAGACATTTGTAACGAGCGATTGCGAGCCGTTCACGGTTATACTACTAAGCTTTTGATTTCTCGATCTTCTGGCGCCCCTTGCGCCGGAAAATGGATTGCAATGAAAGTCGCCGACATCCGTCGCCAGTTTATCGAATACTTCGTGTCGAAGGGGCATACCCACGTCCCGACCTCGTCGCTCGTGCCCGCCAACGACCCGACGCTCCTCTTCACCAACGCCGGGATGGTGCAGTTCAAGGACGTCTTCACCGGCCGCGAGCAGCGGCCGTACCGTCGCGCAACGACGGCGCAGCGCTGCGTGCGCGCGGGCGGCAAGCACAACGACCTCGAGAACGTCGGTTATACGGCGCGGCATCACACGTTCTTCGAGATGCTCGGCAACTTCAGCTTCGGCGGCTACTTCAAGCGCGACGCGATCCGCTATGCGTGGGAGCTGCTGACGAAGCGCTACGGCCTGCCGCCCGAACGGCTGTGGATCACCGTCTACATCGACGACGACGAGGCCTACGACCTCTGGACGCGCGACATCGGCGTTCCGGCCGAGCGCTGCATCCGCATCGGCGACAACAAGGGCGCGAAATACGCGAGCGACAACTTCTGGCAGATGGCCGACACCGGTCCCTGCGGTCCGTGCTCGGAGATTTTCTACGACCATGGTCCCGACGTGTTCGGCGGGCCGCCGGGGTCGGCCGATGCCGAGGGCGATCGTTACATCGAGATCTGGAACCTGGTGTTCATGCAGTTCGACCGTCAGAAGAGCGGCGACGCGTTCACCATGACACCGCTGCCCGCGCCGTGCGTCGACACCGGCATGGGCCTCGAGCGGCTCGCGGCGGTGTTGCAGCATGTGCATTCGAACTACGAGATCGATCTCTTCGTCTCGCTCATCAAGGCGGCCGCGCGCGAAACGCACGCGAGCGACCTCGACAGCCCGTCGCTCAAGGTCATCGCCGATCACATCCGCGCCTGCGCGTTCCTGATCGTCGATGGCGTCATGCCGGGCAGCGAGGGTCGCGGCTACGTGCTGCGCCGGATCATCCGCCGCGCGATCCGCCACGGCTACAAGCTCGATCGGAAGCAGCCGTTCTTCTACAAGCTCGTCGACGACCTCGACCGCGAGATGGGCGAGGCGTATCCGGAACTCACACGCGACAAGACGCGCGTCGCGCAGGTGCTGAAGGCAGAGGAGGAGCGCTTCGGCGAGACACTGGAGAATGGCATGCGCATTCTCGGCGACGCATTGCGCGACGGTCGGCGCGTGCTCGACGGCGAGACGGCGTTCACGCTCTACGATACCTTCGGCTTTCCGCTCGACCTGACGGCCGACGTCGCGCGCGAGGCCGGCGTCACGATCGACGAAGCGGGCTTCGAGCGCGCGATGACCGCGCAGCGCGAGCGCGCCCGCGCCGCGTCGCAATTCAAGGCGGGCGAGACGCTGGTCTACGGCGGACCGAAGACGACGTTTCACGGCTATCAATCGCTGTCGGAGGAAGGCCACGTCGTCGCGCTCTACAAGGATGGCGCGCACGTCGAATCGCTCACGACCGGCGAGCGCGGCATCGTCGTGCTCGACCGCACGCCGTTCTACGCCGAATCGGGCGGACAGGTCGGCGACCGCGGCGAGTTGTCGAAGGGCGGCGCGTGCCTGACGCTTTTCGCCGTCGAGGACACGCAGAAGGTGCAGCCCGACGTCGTCGGCCACGTCGGCGAGATGAAGACGGGCGAGCTTCGCGAAGGCGATCGCGTGGCGGCCAACGTCGATCACGAGGCGCGCGCACGCACGATGCGCAATCACTCGGCGACCCATCTGATGCACAAGGCGCTGCGCGAAGTGCTGGGCGAGCACGTGCAGCAGAAGGGCTCGCTCGTCGATCCCGACAAGACGCGCTTCGACTTCGCGCACAATGCGCCGCTGACCGACGATCAGATTCATCGCGTCGAGGCGATCGTCAACGCAGAAATTCTCGACAACGACGCCGTCGGCGCGCGCGTGATGCCGATCGCGGAAGCGCAGAAATCGGGCGCGATGATGCTGTTCGGCGAGAAGTACGGCGACGAGGTCCGCGTGCTCGACATCGGCACCTCGCGCGAGCTCTGCGGCGGCACGCACGTCTCGCGCACCGGCGACATCGGCCTCTTCAAGATC
>JAICLP010000367.1 GCA_025925475.1 Burkholderiales bacterium
GGAAGTCAAAGGCCAGGGCGTCGTCGGCAAGCAGCCGGTGCTGCGTCCGGGCGAGAGCTTCGAGTACACGAGCGGCGCCAGCATACCGACTTCCGTCGGCACGATGCGCGGGTCCTATCACATGGTCGCCGAAGACGGGCTTGCGTTCGACGTGCCCATTCCGACGTTCACGCTGTCGGTTCCGCGCACGCTGCATTGACGCGCGCTAAAACCCCTCACCGCCTCGCTGTCGCTCGGCTCCCTCTCCCCGCATGCGGGGAGAACAGGCCCGCGCAGCGGGCGTAGTTGCGGCGAAGGGTAACGTGAGCGAAGCGAACGTTGAGGCCGATAGATGGCCGAGCCGAAGCCAAAGGGTTCGAGTGACGGGCGCCCGCTCGTCATTCCTCGTCCGCGGGCGGCCGTCGCTTGCGGCTTGGCGCCATCGTCCAGACGACGATTCCGACCAGAATCAGAAATGCGACGCCCGATTCGAACAACAGCCACCCCATCGCTTTCACTCCTCATGCCGATAAGCACGCGGTCGCTCGTTCGCGCCATCCGGGCGATGCTCGTTGCGTGCGCGCTCGCGCTTGCCGGATGCGTTCCGCCGCCCGCCATCACGCCGCAGGCGCCGGTGCACGTCGTGTTCACGCCGGCGAGGTACGCGACGCTGCCCGGCTGGCAAGACGATCAAGTCGCCGCGGCGTGGCCGGCGTTTCGCGTCGGTTGCAAGGCGCTCGTGGCACGCGCGCGCACGCAGGCGCTTTGGCAGGGCCCCTGCGCGGCCGCGGAGACCGTCGATGCGAACGACGCGCAAGCGGTGCGACGCTTCTTCGAGCAGAATTTTACGCCGTATCGCGTGACGAGCAGCGACGGCAGCAAGCGCGGCCTCGTCACCGGCTATTACGAGCCGCTGCTGCACGGCTCGCGCAGCCGTAGCGCCGAGTATCCGCAGCCGCTGTACGCGCCGCCTGACGACCTGCTGATCGTCGATCTCGCCGATCTCTACCCGGAGCTCAAGGGCAAGCGCGTGCGCGGCCGCCTGGACGGAAGGCGCGTCGTGCCGTACTGGCCGCGCGCCGACATCGACGCAGGCAGGGCCGATACCGAGGGCAAGGCGCTCGTCTATGTCAGCGATGCCGTCGACGCCTTCTTCCTGCAAATCCAGGGCTCGGGCCGCGTCGCGCTCGATGACGGCAGCGTCATCCGTGTCGGGTACGCCGATCAGAACGGACAGCCGTTTCGCTCGGTCGCGCGCGTTCTGATCGATCGCGGCGAGCTGACGATCGGGCAGGCCTCGATGCAGGGGATTCGCGAATGGGGGCGCGAGCATCCCGAGCAGCTGCCGGCGTTGCTCGACGAGAATCCGAGCTACGTGTTCTTCCGCGAAGTGCCGCCGCCTTCAGCCGGTTCGCTCGAAGCGGCGATCGACGGCCCTATTGGCAGTCTCGGCGTGCCGCTTCTCGCCGGACGCACGATCGCCGTCGATCCGCGCTCGATTCCACTCGGCGCGCCGGTGTTTCTCGCGATCCAGCCGCTTTCGGACGAGCCGCGCCGGGCCGCCCCAAGCGGCGAGCTGCGCCCCCTGGGGGGCAGCGAAGCGGCGCAAGCCGCGAGCGTGGGGGGATCAATTCCGCCGTTGCAGCGGCTCGTGATCGCACAGGACACCGGCGGTGCCATTCGCGGACCGATCCGCGCCGACTTCTTCTGGGGCTTCGGCGACGATGCCGGCCGCGAGGCGGGCAGGATGCGCGAGCAGGGCGCCATGTGGCTGTTGTGGCCCAATGGCGCAGCGCTTCCGAATTCTGCGAGCGTCTCCTGAGCTTGCTCCCCTGCGCCGCCGTGTTACGACGCGTGCAGCACGTCTTCCGCCTGCCTGTCCGCGTGATACGACGAGCGGACGAGCGCACCGACCGCCGCGTGCCGGAAGCCCATTGCATACGCATCGCGCTCGAAGCGCGCGAACGTATCGGGGTGCACGTAGCGAAGCACCGGCAGGTGCGCGACCGACGGCTGCAGGTACTGCCCGATCGTCAGCATGTCGATGTCGTGCGCGCGCATGTCGCGCATCGTCTGCAGGATCTCGTCGTCGGTTTCACCCAGGCCGACCATCAGTCCCGATTTCGTCGGCAGATGCGCAAAGCGTGCCTTGAATGCCGCAAGCAGACGCAGCGAATGCGCGTAGTCGGACCCCGGACGCGCCTCGCGGTATAGCCGCGGCACCGTCTCCAGGTTGTGGTTCATCACGTCCGGAGGCGCCTGCGACAGTATGTCGAGGGCGCGGTCGAGACGGCCCCTGAAATCGGGCACCAGCACCTCGATCTGCGTCGCCGGTGACAGCTCGCGCACGGCGCGGATGCAGTCGACGAAATGCTGCGCGCCGCCGTCGCGCAGGTCATCGCGGTCGACGCTGGTGATGACGACGTAGCGCAGCGCAAGCGCCGCGATCGTCTTCGCGAGATTGACGGGCTCGTCGGCGTCGAGCGGCAATGGCCGACCATGGCCGACGTCGCAGAACGGGCAGCGCCGCGTGCAGACGTCGCCCATGATCATGAACGTTGCCGTGCCCTTCCCGAAGCATTCGCCGATGTTCGGACACGACGCTTCCTCGCAGACCGTGTGCAGCCGATGCTCGCGCAGGATCTGCTTGATCTCGTAGAAGCGCGGCGACGACGGCGCGCGCACGCGGATCCAGTCGGGCTTGCGCAACCGCTCGGCGCTGACGACCTTGATCGGAATGCGAGCGGTCTTCGCTGCCGCCTTTTGCTTGACGCCAGCCGCGTTGGCGGGAAGCTCGCCCGGCACGCCGCTCATCGACTCATCTCCGCGGCAAGCAGCGGCGCGAGCTCGCGCCCGGCATCGTCGACGCCCATGCACACGCCGAAATCGGCCAGTTGCGTGACCGCGAGTCCGCGATAACCGCAGGGATCGATGTCGAGGAAAGGCGAGAGGTCCATGTCGACGTTCACCGCGAC
>JAICLP010000417.1 GCA_025925475.1 Burkholderiales bacterium
GCAGCATCCCGCGTAACATGGGCGGGTTTCGCCGCATTTCGGCGAATCTCATGACGCCGGGACCGCTCGCCCGGCCATTTGCCCGTCACATTCGAGGTGTAGTGTGGAAAAGCCGTCGCGCGCGTCGATCAACGCCTGGCCGCCCGCCCCGCAGGGTCTCTACGACCCGGCGCACGAGCACGACGCCTGTGGCCTGGGATTCATCGCGCAGATCAAGGGCCGCAAGACGCACGACGTCATCGTGCAGGGCCTCGCGATCCTCAAGAACCTGACGCACCGTGGCGCGACGGGCGCCGACCCATTGCAAGGCGACGGCGCCGGGATCCTGATCCAGATGCCCGACGCGTTCCTGCGCCGCGTCTGCGGCAAGGTCGGCATCACGTTGCCGGCGATCGGCCAGTACGGCGTCGGCATGGTGTTCCTGCCGCGCGAGCCCGCATCGCGGATGGCGTGCGAACAGGAGATCGAGCGCGCGATTTTCGCGGAAGGCCAGGTGCTGCTCGGCTGGCGCGACGTGCCGACGAACAACGCAGGCCTGTCGACGCGCACGAAGGAAGTCGAGCCCGTCATCCGCCAGGTGTTCGTCGCGCGCGGCTCGCGCGAGATGGACCAGGATGCGCTCGAGCGCAAGCTCTACGTCATTCGCAAGGGCGCGGGGCACGCCATCCAGGCGCTGAACCTGCGCCACGGCAAGGAGTTCTACGTGCCGTCGTTCTCGACGCGCACGATCGTCTACAAGGGCATGCTCCTCGCGCATCAGGTCGGGGAGTACTACCTCGACCTCGCGGACCCGACGATGGTCTCCGCGCTCGCGATGGTGCACCAGCGCTTCTCGACGAACACGTTCCCGACGTGGGACCTCGCGCATCCGTTCCGCTTCATCTGCCACAACGGCGAAATTAATACGCTGCGTGGCAACTTCAACTGGATCCGCGCTCGTGAAGGCGCGATCGCATCGAAGGTGCTCGGCGACGACTTGCACAAGCTATGGCCGCTGATCTACGACGGCCAGTCCGACTCGGCATCGTTCGACAACGCGCTCGAATTGCTGTTGATGGGCGGCTACTCGCTGCCGCACGCGATGATGCTGATGATCCCCGAAGCGTGGGCGGGGAATGCCTTGATGGACGACGATCGGCGCGCCTTCTACGAATATCACGCGGCGCTGATGGAGCCCTGGGACGGCCCGGCGGCCATGGCGTTCACGAACGGCCGCCAGATCGGCGCGACGCTCGATCGCAACGGCCTGCGTCCGGCGCGCTTCGTCGTCACCGACGACGACTACGTCGTCATGGCGTCGGAAGTCGGCGTGCTCGACATCCCCGAATCGAAGATCGTCAAGAAGTGGCGGCTGCAGCCCGGCAAGATGCTGCTCGTCGACCTCGACGCGGGCCGCATCGTCGACGACGACGAGTTGAAGCGCACGCTCGCCACCGCGAAGCCGTATCGCGAATGGATCGAGCGTTATCGGCTGCGTCTCGAGGAGATGCCCGAGCCTGCGCCGACGGCCCCTTCGTCGGTGCCGCTGCTCGATCGCCAGCAGGCGTTCGGCTACACGCAGGAAGATCTGAAGATCATCCTCGCGCCAATGGCGCAAAACGGCGAGGAGGCGATCGGCTCGATGGGCAACGACGCCGCGCTGCCCGTGCTGTCGGATCGCTCGAAGGTCTTCTACAACTACTTCAAGCAGCTCTTCGCGCAGGTGACGAATCCGCCGATCGATCCGATCCGCGAAGAGCTCGTGATGTCGCTCGTATCGTTCATCGGGCCGCGTCCCAATCTGCTCGCGCTCGATCCGCGTGACGACGACGCCGAGATCGCCGACTTCGCGCACGGCCATGCGACCACGCCCAAGGGCGAGCCGCCGATGCGCGTCGAGGCGCAGCAGCCGGTGCTCACACCCGAGAACATGGAGAAGCTTCGCCATATCGAACTCTTTTCCGGGGGCGCGTTCCGCTCGATCGAGCTCGACATCTGCTATCCGTCGGCGTGGGGCGGCAACGGCATGGAAGCGGCGCTCGCGAGCCTCGCCGCGCACGCGGTCGACGCGATCCACCAAGGCTACAACATCCTGATCCTGTCGGACCGCACCGTCGCGCCCGACATGCTGCCGATCCCGGCACTGCTCGCGACGGCGGCCGTGCACGAGCACCTCGTCAAGAAAGGCCTTCGCACGTCGACCGGGCTCGTCGTCGAGACCGGGTCCGCGCGCGAGGTGCATCACTTCGCCCTGCTCGC
>JAICLP010000337.1 GCA_025925475.1 Burkholderiales bacterium
GATCTGCAAGAAGGACTCGCTATACGAGGTCGGCCGCGCGCGCGACGTCTTCACGTTCGCCGGCAACGCGGCGCTCCAGGACGACGGCCAAGTCTTCTCGTGCGACCTGACGCCGCACGGCAAGTCGCGCAAGGTCTACACGCTGCGCGAGCCGCTGCTCGGCGTCATCTCGGCGATCACGCCGTTCAACCATCCGCTGAACCAGGTCGCGCACAAGGTCGCTCCGTCGATCGCGACGAACAACCGGATGGTGCTGAAGCCGACCGAGAAGACGCCGCTCGCCGCGCTCGCACTCGCCGACATCCTCTACGAGGCGGGCCTGCCGCCGCCGATGTTCTCGGTCGTCACCGGCGACCCACGCGAGATCGCCGACGAGATGCTCGTCAATCCCGACATCGACCTCGTCACGTTCACCGGCGGCGTCCCGGTCGGCAAGTACATCGCCGCCAAGGCCGTCTACAAGCGGCAGGTGCTGGAACTCGGCGGCAACGACCCCATCATCGTCATGGAGGACGCCGACCTCGACGAGGCCGCCACGCTCGCCGCGACCGGGTCGTACAAGAATTCAGGACAGCGGTGCACGGCAGTCAAGCGCATGCTCGTCCAGCAGGACGTCGCCGACGCGTTCGTCGATAAACTCCTCGCCCGCACGCGCGCCTGGACCTACGGCGATCCGATGGACCCGAAGGTCGACATGGGCACGGTGATCGACGAGCCGGCCGCGAGGAATTTCGAAGCCAGGGTCAACGCCGCAGTCGCGCAGGGCGCACGCCTTTTGCATGGCAACCGCCGCGAGGGCGCGCTCTATTCGCCGACGGTGCTCGACCAGGTGGCTCCCGAGATGGACGTCGTGAAGACGGAGACCTTCGGGCCCGTGTCGCCGGTGATCCGCTTCCGCGATATCGACGACGCGATCCGCATCTCGAATTCGACGGCGTATGGATTGTCGTCGTCGGTTTGCACGAACCGGCTCGATTACATCACGCGCTTCGTGCGCGAGCTGCAGGTCGGGACGGTGAACGTCCGCGAAGTGCCCGGTTACCGGCTCGAGCTGACGCCGTTCGGCGGGATCAAGGACTCGGGTCTCGGCTACAAGGAAGGCGTGCAGGAGGCGATGAAGAGCTTTACGAACGTGAAGACGTATTCGTTGCCGTGGTAATGCACGGGCAAAAGTGAACCCCTACTTTTGCCCGGTTGAGTTTCCCTTGAATCGCGGGCAAAGCCCGACGATGCAAGGCGGAAAGAGCGACGAAAGAACGCGCGTCACGTGATTGATCGAAACTGAATGCAACTGCTGCTGAACCTTCTCGCCGGCGTCTCGCTGCTCGTCTGGGGCACGCATATCGTACGCATGGCGATCCTGCGCATGTACGGCGGCGAGTTGCGGCGCGTCCTTCGGCGCAGCGTGTCGAAGCGCGGCCCGGCGTTTTTCGCCGGACTCGGCGTCACCGCGCTCCTGCAGAGCAGCACTGCCGCGGCGCTGATCGTCGCGGCGTTCGCGGGACAGGGACTGATCGGCACCGCGCCCGCGCTCGCGGTGATCCTCGGCGCCGACGTCGGGACCGCGCTCGTCACGGTTCTGCTGTCGTTCGACCTCTCGTGGCTCGCGCCGCTTCTGATCTTCAGCGGCATCGCCCTCTACCTGTCGAGCCAGGCGAATGCCGCTGGCCGCTTCGGACGCATCCTGATCGGCCTCGGCCTCATCATGTTCGCGCTGCAATGGATCTCGGTCGCCGCGCATCCGATCGTGCAGGCAGCGGGCGTCAAGGTCATCTTCGCATCGCTGACCGGCGACGTGATGCTCGACATGCTGGTGGCGGCGCTCTTCACCGTCCTCTGCTATTCGAGCCTCGCCGTGGTGCTGCTGGTCGCGACGTTCGCGTCGCTGCATGTGATCGCTCTGCCCGTCGCGCTCGGACTCGTGCTCGGCGCGAACCTCGGCAGCGGCGTGCTCGGCATGCTGTCGACGATGCGTTCGACGCCCGAAGCGCGCCGCGTCACGCTCGGCAATTTCCTGTTCAAGCTGATCGGCTGCGTGCTGGCGGTGCCGCTGGCCGGCCCTCTCGACCAGTGGATCGCGGGCATCGGCCTCGATCCGGCGCGCGAGGTCGTGCTGTTCCACCTGGGCTTCAACGTGACCATTGCCGCGCTGCTGCTCTTCTGGACCGAACAGATCGCGAAGATCGCCGAGCAGGTGTTGCCCGCCCGCGCAGCGTCGGAGGACCCGTCGAAGCCGCGTCACCTCGATCCGTCGGCGCTCGATACGCCGAGCCTCGCGATCGCCTGCGCCGCACGCGAGGCGATGCGCATCGGCGACGTCGTCGAGCACATGCTCGCGGGCACGCTGACGGTCCTCACGACGAACGACCGCACGCTCGCCGAGCGGCTGCGCAAGATGGATGACGTCGTCGACGAGCTCTATACGGCCGTCAAGCTGTATCTGACTCAGATTCCGCGCGAAGCGCTCGAGCAGCGCGAAGGGCGCCGCTGGGCCGACATCGTCTCGTTCGCGATCAACATGGAGCAGGTCGGCGACATCATCGAGCGAATCCTGACCGATCTCGAGGACAAGAAGATCGACAAGGGACGCAACTTCTCCGGCGCCGGCATGGCCGAGATCTGCGACCTGCATGCGCGGTTGATCGCGAACCTGCGGCTTGGGTTGTCGGTGTTCCTGAACGGTGACCTCAAGCATGCGCAGGAGCTGCTCGCGCAGAAGGTGCTCTTCCGCGATCTCGAGCGCGCATATGCCAATTCGCACCTCGGCCGGCTCGCCGGCAACACGGTGGAGAGCATCGAGACGTCGTCGCTGCACCTCGACCTGATCTCCGACCTGCGGCGGATCAATTCACACATCTGCTCGATCGCATATCCGATTCTCGAGGAAGCGGGTGTGCTCGCGCGCACGCGGCTCAAGACCGACGCGGGCGCGGCCGCACCAGCCGAACGCATCGGATCGCCGCTCGCCGACAACGCCAGCGCGGCGTGGCAGAAGCGCAAGCCGAAGACCGCATGATGGCCGGCGCGGCAACGGCCCTGCCCGATTCCATTCCAGGATTCCCGCAACCGCCGCAACCCGCGCGCGCCTGACGCATGCCCGCGCAGGAGCTCTCACTCGGCATCACGCTGGCCGTTCTCGGCGCCGGTCTGCTGCACGCGGGCTGGAATGCGCTGCTGAAGGCCGCGCCCGGCGGCGAGCCGATGCTCGATACGGCGAGCGTCGTCGCCGGCTCGTGCGTCTGGGCGGCCGTTGCGCTGCCGTTCGTGTCGCTGCCCGATCCTGCGGCGTGGAAGTTCATCGCCGGCTCGACGGTGATTCACTTCGGGTACTACGTGACGCTCGCCCATGCGTATCGTACCGGCGACCTGTCGTTCGCGTACCCGTTGATGCGCGGCACGGCGCCGTTGATCGTGGCCGTGCTCGGCATCGC
>JAICLP010000242.1 GCA_025925475.1 Burkholderiales bacterium
CTCGCGGCCTCGGCGGTGACCTCCATGTCGACCTGGTCGGCGATGAACTGTCGCAGCCCGGCCCGGACGATGGCGTGATCGTCCGCGATCAAGATTCGGATCATCGAATGCTCGTAATCCCGCGCGTCGAGCGATTCTAGCCTACATGGACGCGAGTCGAGCACCTTCTGCCTGGTACGCAGTAAGCCGGTTGTAGAGCGTCTTGAGGCTTACACCGAGCATCTCGGCGGCTCGCCGCTTGTTCCCGCGACAGTGATCGAGCGTCGCGAAGATCGCCTGGCGCTCCATTTCCGCGAGCGACGTGCCGACCGGCACGCGCAGGCATTCGCCCTCGACCGCAGGACAGGCGAGGCCGGCAAGGTCGAGCTCGACCATGTCCTCGGCCATGATGAAGGCACGATGCACGGCGTTCTTGAGCTCCCGCACGTTACCGGGCCAGTGATACGCGCGGATCGTCGTGAGTGCCGCGCGCGAGAAGCGCTTCGACGCTCCGCCCTCGACGTTCAGGTTTTGCAGGAAGTGCTCGGCGAGAAGCTCGGTGTCGCCTTCGCGCTCGCGCAGCGGCGGCAGCGTGATCGGGAACACCGCGAGGCGGTACATCAGGTCTTCGCGCAGCCGCCCATCGCGCACCGCGTCGAGAGCATCGCGATTGGTCGCCGTCAGCACGCGAACGTTCGTCCTGATTTCGCCGTCGCCGCCGACACGCATGAAGCGGCCGGTCTCGAGCACGCGCAAAAGACGCACCTGCATCTCGGGCGCCATTTCGGTGATCTCGTCGAGGAACAGCGTGCCGCCCTCGGCACGCTCGAAGCAGCCGCGATGCTGGCGATTGGCGCCGGTGAACGCGCCGCGCTCGTGTCCGAACAACTCCGCCTCGATCAGGTTCTGGGGAATGGCACCACAATTGATCGCGACGAATGCGCCGTGCGCACGCGCGCTGCGCTCGTGAATCGTACGCGCCACGAGTTCCTTGCCGCAACCGGATTCGCCGGTAATGAAGACCGTCGCCTCGGTGGGCGCGACCTTCTCGATCATCTTGTAGACTTCCTGCATCACGGTCGAACTGCCGTACAGGCGTCCGAAACGTCCAAGCGCCGGGGCGGACGCGGCACGCGCAGCGGCCACGAACGGCAGCGCGACGACGATGTCGTTGGTCGGTTCAGCGGTGAGCGTTTCATGGAGCAGCATCGAGTTCCTCTTGGTAGTTTTGTCGCAACAAGCGCATGGTAGGGAAAAGATTGCACGCCCCGTATCGGCGCCACCCGGAACCTGTTGTAGCAGTTTGTCCTACAGCCGTTCATGCGCTAAAGTTCGCGTAACATTTTCATGCAGGTAATTGCGACGGCATGCCAATTCTTCCGATGATTCTTTCCGGCGGCGCGGGGACGCGGTTGTGGCCGTTGTCGCGCGAAGCGGCACCAAAACCATTCATGCCGTTGCCCGACGGCGAAACGCTGCTCGGTAAGACGGCGAGCCGCGCGCTCGCGCTCGCAGGCACCGACACACTCGTCACCGTCACCAATCGCGATTACTACTTTCACACGAAGGACACGTACGCCGGCGTTGCAGGATCGGCGTTCGTCTACCTGCTCGAGCCGTTCGGCCGCAACACCGCGCCTGCGGTCGCGCTCGGTGCGCTGTGCGCGAAGGCGCGCGGAATGGGCGAGCGCGTGCTGCTCGTCATGCCGGCCGATCATCTGATTCGCGACCAGGATGCGTTCGCCGACGCCGTTGCCAGAGCGACAGAACTCGCGCAAACCGGCGCGCTCGTGACGTTCGGCATCGCGCCGACGCATCCGGAAACCGGTTTCGGCTACATCGAATGCGGCCCGATGATCGAACCGGCCGAAGGTCGCCGCCCGGCAGCCTTCCGCGTGCGCCGCTTCATCGAGAAGCCCGCGCTCGCGACCGCGCGCGAATACCTGACCGCGGGCCACTACGTGTGGAACTCGGGAATGTTCGCGTTCACCGCCGATGCGATCGTCGATGCGTTCGCGCGTCATGCACCGGGCGTGCTCGCGGCGGTGCGGCCGGTTGCACAGGCGCTGCGTGATCTCTCGACGTCGTCGATGCTCGAAATCGACGCAGCGCTTTTCGCTGCGGTGCCCGACATCTCGATCGATTACGCGATCATGGAGCGCGCCGCGGAAGCGGGTGAAGTCGCCGTCGTGCGCGGTACGTTCGACTGGAGCGACGTCGGCTCGTGGCAGGCCGTTGCAGCGCTTTGCGCACCCGACGACGACGGCAACGGCGGCCAGGGCGAGCGCGTTGCGATCGCGACGCGCGGCACGTACGTGCATGCCGCGGATCGCGTCGTCGCCACCGTCGGCGTCGAGAATCTCGTGATCGTCGACACGGCCGACGCGGTGCTCGTCGCGCATCGCGATCATCTGCAGCGCGTGAAGGACGTCGTCGGCGAACTGAAGGCGCGCGGCCACGAGGCGTACAGGCTGCACCGCACGGTCAGCCGCCCGTGGGGGACGTACACGGTGCTCGAGGAAGCCCCGGGCTTCAAGATCAAGCGCATCGAGGTGCGGCCGGGCGCGGCACTATCGCTGCAGCTGCATCATCGGCGAAGCGAGCACTGGGTCGTCGTGCACGGCGTCGCGCGCGTGACGAACGGCGAGCGCGAGTTCGACGTGCTTCCGAACGAATCGACGTTCATTCCGCTCGATACGCGCCACCGCCTCGAGAATCGCGGCGCCGAGCCGCTCGTGATCATCGAGGTGCAATGCGGCGACTATCTCGGCGAGGACGACATCGTTCGCTTCGACGATCGTTACGGCCGTACGCCGGCGTAAGCGAGCATGACCGGCGGGTATAATCCGGTGCGCTCCAACGCATCTGCGCTTCTCGCATGCCGACGGCCTCGACCGATGCTGCGACGGCCGCCTCCGCACCGCTTCCGGTAATCCGCGAACCCGTCGCCGACGATTCAACGCCCGCAAACCCGTTTGCGGCGCTGCCGTCGCTCGTCCCCGATTTGCCGCACGAGGGTCGCCGCGTCGTGCTGCCGCCGCTCGCGGGCTCTGCCGACGCAGTTGCGCTCGCGCAGATCGGCGCCGACGCGCATGCCGAGCAGCGGATGCTCGTCGTCGTGTGCTCCGATGCGCTGGCGACAACGCGGCTCGCCGCGGAGATCGCCTGGTTCGCGCCATCGCTTTCGATCGGCATCTTCCCCGACTGGGAAACGCTGCCGTACGATCATTTCTCGCCGCACCAGGATCTCGTGTCGGAGCGCCTTGCAACGCTCTATCGGATTTCGCGCGCCGAATGCGACGTCGTTCTCGTTGCCGCGACGACGGCGCTCTATCGGCTCGCGCCGCAGTCGTTCCTCGCCGCGCACACGTTCTTCCTGTCGCAGGGACAGCGGCTCGACGTCGATGCGCTGCGCGCGCAACTCGCGCTCGCCGGCTATACGCACGTCACGCAGGTCGTTTCGCCCGGCGAGTTCAGCGTGCGCGGCGGCCTCATCGACCTGTATCCGATGGGCGCCGCGCTGCCGTACCGGATCGATCTCTTCGGCGACGAGATCGAATCGATCCGCACGTTCGATGCCGATTCGCAGCGCACGCTCTACCCGATGCGCGACGTGCGCCTTCTGCCCGCGCGCGAGTTCCCGCTCGACGACGCCGGACGCACGCGCTTTCGCGGCCGCTTCCGCGAGGTGTTCGAGGGCGACCCGTCGCGCTCGACGCTCTACAAGGACATCTCGAACGGCATCGTCCCGGGCGGCATCGAGTATTACCTGCCGCTCTTCTTCGACAGCACGGCGACGTTCGTCGACTACGTGCCATCCGATGCGATCGTCGCGCTGCATGGCGACGTCGACGCCGCGGTCGCGCGCTTCTGGGAGGACACCGAATCGCGTTATCGCTTGATGCGCGGCGACAAGGCGCGGCCGCTTCTGCCCCCAGCGCAGCTCTTCCTGCCGCTCGACGAGTTGCGCGGCGCGATCAAGCCGCACGCGCGCGTCGAATTGCCGCTCGCGGCGGCCGACGCGGCATTGCCGTCCGATGCGCCGACGCGGCGATTGCCGCCGGTGACCGTCGAACGCCGCGCCGACGATCCGCTCGCGGCGCTGAAGCAGGTGTTGTCGATGCTCGACGGACGGATGCTCGTCGTGGCGGAAAGCGCAGGACGCCGCGAAACGATGCAGCAGTATTTCGCCGAATACGGGCTGCGCCCGGCGAGCGTCGACAGCTTCGCCGACTGCGTCGCGAGCGACGCGAAGCTCATGCTGACGACGGCGCCGCTTCACGCCGGTTTCGCATGGCCCGCTGCGCGCGTCGCCTTCGTCACCGAAGCCGAGCTCTATGCGAATGTCGTTCGCCGCGGCAAGCGCGAAGGCAAGCGCTCGAACGTCGACGCGATGGTGCGCGACCTGTCGGAGGTGCGCATCGGCGATCCGGTCGTGCACGAGGAGCATGGCATCGGCCGCTACCTCGGCCTCGTCACGCTCGACGTCGGCGACGGCGCAACCGAGTTCCTCGAGCTCATCTACGCGAACGATGCGAAGCTCTACGTGCCGGTGTCGAACCTGCACGTGATCGGCCGCTACAGCGGCGCATCGCCCGACGCCGCGCCGCTGCACGAGCTCGGCAGCGGCCAATGGGAAAAGGCGAAGCGCAAGGCCGCGCAGCAGGCGCACGACACCGCAGCCGAGCTGCTGAATCTTTATGCGCAGCGCGCGGCGCGCAACGGCCATGCGTTCTCTTTCAAGGCGCACGATCTCGAGGCGTTCGCGGAACGCTTCGGCTTCGAGGAGACGCCCGACCAGCAGGCGGCGATCGATGCGGTGGTCGCCGATCTCGCCGCCGGCCGGCCGATGGATCGGCTCGTCTGCGGCGACGTCGGCTTCGGCAAGACCGAGGTGGCGCTCCGCGCCGCGTTCATCGCGCTCGCCGATGGCAAGCAGGTCGCGCTGCTCGTGCCGACGACGCTCCTTGCCGAGCAGCACTTCCAGGTTTTTTCCGATCGCTTCGCCGATTGGCCGGTCAAGCTCGCCGAGCTTTCGCGCTTCCGCTCGACGAAGGAAGTGAAGGCGGTGGTCGACGGACTTGCCAACGGACGCATCGATCTCGTGATCGGCACGCACAAGCTGATCCAGTCGGACGTCAAGTTCAAGAACCTGGGCCTCGTCATCATCGACGAGGAGCACCGGTTCGGCGTGCGCCAGAAGGAGCAGCTCAAGAAGCTTCGCGCCGAGGTCGACGTGCTGACGCTTACCGCGACGCCGATCCCGAGGACGCTCGCGATGTCGCTCGAGGGCATCCGCGATTTCTCGGTGATCGCGACGGCGCCGCAGCGGCGGCTC
>JAICLP010000102.1 GCA_025925475.1 Burkholderiales bacterium
AGGACGCTCGAATTGCCGGCGGTCACGACCGCGACCTTCGCCGCCTTGACGAATCCCCGGGTCGTTTCCACACCGACCACGCGCCCGGCGTCGCGACGGATCGCGGTCACCTCGCAGTTCTGGAGAATGTCGACGCCGCGCGCGTCGGCCGCACGTGCGAAACCCCACGCGACCGCGTCGTGGCGCGCCGTGCCGCCGCGCCGTTGCAGCGACGCGCCCAGGATCGGATAACGCGCCGAAGGCGATGCGTCGATGATCGGCACCATCGCCTTGACTTGCGCCGCGTCGAGCATTTCGCTGTCGACGCCGTTGAGACGATTGGCGTCGACGCGGCGCCGGATGTCGCGCATGTCCTGCAGCGTGTGCCCCAGGTTCAGTACGCCCCGCTGGCTGAACATCACATTGTAATTCAGGTCCTGCGCGAGGCCTTCCCACAACTGCAGCGATTTTTCGTACAGGTGCGTCGCCTCGTCCCACAGGTAGTTGGAGCGGACGATCGTCGTGTTTCGTCCCGTGTTGCCGCCACCGATCCAGCCCTTCTCGAGGACGGCGACATTCGTAATGCCGTGTTCCTTCGCGAGGTAATAGGCGGTGGCGAGCCCGTGGCCGCCGCCTCCGACGACGACGACGTCGTATTCGCGCTTCGGTTCGGGACTGCGCCACGCGGCTTGCCAGTTTTCGTGATGGCTGACGGCATTGCGCAGCAGGCTGAAGATCGAATAGCGCGTCATTGAACGGCGAATTCTTCCGTCGTGGGCTTCATGTGGGCGGGCACCGTCGATGGGCGACGGTGCGAGGCTTGCATGCTAGGCGCCCGTTTGCATCGAGACTTTGCGGTTCGCGACAGAATGTGTAACGTATGCGTCAGCTTCCGATCTTCCCGCCCGGCCCGAAATGACCACCGTGCGATCTGCCGCGCCGCAAGCGAAATCTTCCGCCGAACCACGACCGAAGCTCAGAGTCGGCTTCGTGTTGACGCCTCGATTCACGTTGACGGCGTTCGCCGGCTTCATCGACGCGCTGCGGCTGGGTGCGGACGAAGGCGATCGCAGCCGCCCGATCGAGTGCGAATGGGCGATTCTCGGTACCCCCGGCGCCGTTATCGAATCGAGCTGTGGTGCGCGGCTGCTGCCGGTGCACGCGATGGAGGCGCCGGAGCGCTTCGACTACATCGTCGTCGTTGGCGGGCTTTTGCATGGCGGCCAGCGGGTTCCCGCGGAAATCTACGCCTTCCTCCGTGCCGCCGCACGCGCGGACGTGGCGCTGATCGGGCTTTGCACGGGATCGTTCGTTCTTGCCCGCGCCGGATTGCTCGATGGCCACGTCGCATGCGTCAGCTGGTTCCATCGCGAGGATTTCGTCCGCGAGTTTCCGGCGCTGCGACTCGTGAGCAACCGGATGTTCATCGTGGACCGGCGTCGCCTGACGTGCGCCGGCGGGACCAGCGTGGTCCATCTCGCCGCACACCTGATCGAGAAGCACTGCGGGCGCGCGCACGCCACGAAGAGCCTGCGCATCCTGATCGAGGATCAGCCGCTTCCCGCGAATACGCTTCAGCCGGAAGCCGTCGTCACGCGGCGCGCCAGGGACAGTGTCGTGCGCCGTGCGATGCTGCTGATCGAGCAGAAGCTCGTGCAGCCCGACTCGATTGCGAGCATCTCGGGCGCACTCGGCATCAGCACGCGCCAGCTGCAACGTCGATTCGCTTGCGACATCGGCATGACGCCCCGCGAATATCGGTTGCGACTACGGCTGGAGCGTGCGAAGTGGCTGGTGCAGAGCACCGATATTTCGCTGACCGATATCGGCATCGAGTGCGGCTTCGGCGATTGCTCACATTTTTCGCGCGTCTTTACCAGCCGGTTTCGGACCGGGCCTTCCCGGTTTCGCCGAATGACGCGCATGAAAACGGCGGCTGCCTGAAGCTGCGCGCCGTGGTTGGCAGCGGCCGGCTTAGGCTCGCATTCACTCGGCGGGATCGAGGGCGCAACCGTGCAAGCGAATGACGCAATCGTGCTATGGCCGCGATGCTTGTAGTGCTTGAATGGCCGATGTCGACCTGCGTGCAAGCATGAAGATCCATCTTCTCGGAACCGGAACGCCGACGCCTTCGCTGAAGCGGATGTGCTCCGGTTATCTGATAGAAGTCGGCGGCGATCGCATCGTGCTCGACCACGGCTTCGGCGCGCATCATCGGTTGCTGGAACTCGGCGTCCGCGCGACCGACATCACGCATCTCTTCCTCAGCCACCTGCACTACGATCACTGTGGCGATTACGCTCGCCTCGTGCTGACCCGATGGGACCAGGGCGCAGGCAAAATTCCCGAGCTCGAGGTGTTCGGCCCGCGGCCACTCGCACGGATCACCCGTCAACTCTTCGATCGGGACGGCGTTTTCGGCCCGGACCTCGTGTCGAGGACCGAACACGGATGCAGCCTCGACATCTATCGGGCCCGCGGCGGCACGTTGCCGCGCGCGATGCCTCAACCGGTCGTCATCGAAATGAACGCCGGCGATGTCGTCGAGAGGGGCGCATGGCGTGTGACGGCAGGCGCCGCCGCACACTTCCAGCCGTACCTGGTGCCGCTCGCGTTCCGACTCGATTCTTCGGAGGGTTCGATCGTCTATTCCGGCGACTCAGGTCCCTGCGCCGCAATGGTGGAACTCGCGCGGCGGTGCGACGTGCTGGTCCACATGTGCCACTACCTGACGGGCACGCAACTGGGGAGCGATTTCGCCAAATCGTGCATGGGACACATGGAGCTGGCCCGGCTCGGCGCCGAGGCCGCGGTCGGAAGCATCGTCGTGACGCACGTGACGGAACAGATCGATCGGCCTGGCGTCAGGGAGCGCGTCATCATGGAAATGTCGACGGTTTTCAAGGGCAATATTTTCTTCGGTGAAGATTGCATGGAAATCCCGGTCGGCGAGCCCGCTGCCGCGCGATTGCTCTAGCCGCGCTCGCGGCTGTTCGTTTCATGCGACCCATACGGGTCACCAGGTACCCAATGGAGGGACTGCAATGGGGACGATGCGCACGCTCACTGTGGCGCTGGCCACGACGATCTGGTTGGCCACCGTCGCGCCCGGCAACACCGCTTGGGCGGAGACGAACGACGTTCGGATCGCAGATCAGTTCGGTCTTTCGTACCTTCCGGTCTACGTTGCGCTCGACGAGCAGATGTTCCGGAAGCGCTTCGAAGCCGTGGGATTGTCAGACACGAAGGTGACGGAGCTCAAGATTGCGAGCGGTTCGGCCGCGAACGACGCATTGCTGTCGGGCAATGCCGATCTGGTGCTGGGCGGGCTCACCGGAATGTACATACTCGCCGACAAGACCCGCGGCAGTCCGCTCGAAGTGCGCGGGGCCATTGCGATCTGCGACTCTCCGATTTACCTGACGACCATCAATCCGCGGATCAAGTCGATCACCGACTTCACCGACGCTGACCGCATTTCGATGCCCTCCGCCAAGGGGACGACGCATTCGTTCATATTCGAACTGGCGGTCGCCAAGGCGCTGGGCTGGGAGAATCGACACAAGCTCGACACGCTCGCAGTCGGCATGCGACATCCCGACGCGACGGTCGCGCTGCTCAGCGACCGGGAGCCGAGAACCCATTCGTCGACGGTTCCGTTCCTGTTCGAGGAGCTCGCGAATCCGCGCGTGCACACGGTCTACGACTCCTACGATATCGTCGGCGGCAGACAGACGCTGATCGTCGCGTATACGACGAAAAAGTGGAAGACCGAAAACCCGAAAGCTTACGAGGCAACGATGGCGGCGCTGGAAGACGCGATGGACTTCATCGACAAGGACAAGGCGGCGGCGGCGAAGATCTACGTCGAGCACACCAAGTCCAAGCTCGGTGTTGCGCAGGTCACCCAATGGCTGCAGGCGAAAGACGACAAGGGCCGGCTCATCAACTACTACAACCCCGCTCCAAGCAACAGCCTGATGCTCGCCGATTACATGTACAAGGACCAGCTGCTGTCGCGAAAGCCGGAAAGCTGGAAGGACTATTTCTGGGACAACTTGTACGCGCTTCCCGGCAGCTGACGCGCGCGTGTCTGCGGCGAGGCCGGCGGACGACCCCTAAAACTCGATGGGCGGTCCGCGCCACGTCTTATCGCGAGGCGTCGCTCTGGCGAGCGCAAACTCGGCAGTGCACCAGCCGTCGCACGCGTTTCGCCCTGCTCGACCGCGCCACGCATTGCGCAGTCCCTTGCATATCGCATAGAAGCGGAAGAAGCGAAGCACGGCTCGGCGCTGGGCGCTCGTCGGCGCTGTCGCGCTACAGATCAGCTTGTCGTCGGCAATGCCGCGATCGATCAGCGTCACTGCTCCCCATGCCGACAGCTGCACGGTAGAACCGAACGGAAGTCGCGGGCCAAGGACCACGGCGTCGAGCAGATCGCCCTCGAGGCCGATGTGCGTCGGGACCGATCCATAGTTGTAGGGACAAGGCAGCGGGGAAACGAAATCGACATGGCCAGTCGACCCGCGCTTGAGGAAGCTGCCGCGCGGCACCTCGATCACCACTTCCACGATGGGACTCGTTTCCCCCACCGGTGGATTATCGCCCTTGCGAGGTGTCTCCCCGCTTACCGCTTCCGCGCGCTCTCGCATCTGCTCGAGGTGGCAGTAGCCGCGGTCGGCGACCACGAACTCGCCTTTGTCGTCGGCACACCAGAGGTTGCAACGCCTGCCGGATGCGCGGCTCCGCGCATTGGTCACCCGCGCGCGCCGGTTGCGCCCGCTCGCAGCTGCTCGGGACGACGGCGCTCGTGCAATCGACGACCAGGACCGAACCGACAATCAGTCGTGGGAAATCTTCTGGCGACCCGCCTTGATTTGCCCGTGCCTGACCTTGGAATCGACGCGCCTGCGTTCCGACGCGCGAGTTGGACGGGTCGGACGGCGCTCGGGTAGCACGAACGCCGCTTCTTCCAACATCCTGCGAAGACGCGAAAGCGCGTCCTCCCGATTCCTCTCCTGGCTTCGATATCGCTGCGCCTTGATGATGACGACACCCGAACTCGAGATGCGCTGATCGCCGCAGCACAGGAGTCGATCCTTCACTGCATCGGGCAGCGAGGAGGACCGGATGTCAAAGCGCAAATGGAGTGCCGTCGAGACCTTGTTGACGTTCTGGCCGCCTGCGCCCTGCGCGCGTATCGGCGACCATTCGACGTCGCCCGGATCGATCTCGATCATTTGCACGATGCCGATGAATGGGCTGTGACTTGCAATCCAGCCGGTGGGAAGCCCGACAGCGAAACCAGCGTCTGGCGAAAGGTTGTATGCCGCTAGTCTGCGCTCCCACGGTGCGGTCCATTATCTGCATCGAGACCTGCACGCTCCTTGAGTTGCGGTGAGGTCGCGACGACGTCGGTGGCACTGTCGATCTCGGTGAGCGCCTGGTTACACATCGATAATCCGCGACCGGCATGGCCGCCCGCGACTTCGTCGCGGATTGCGACAATATAGGCCCGCAATCTTTGCGCGAAGAGCTCCGCTTCTTCGAGCTCCCGCGTAAGTCGATCGATCTGCTCCTGGTTGCTTTGCGCGCGAAGGTTTTCCGCCATGATCGGCTCCTTGGCTTGTCGAGTGCAGTCGTCTTGCATCGGCTTGTCTCCGAATGCAGTCGTCTTGCATCGGCTTGTCCCGAGTATGCGCCGTGTTTGAATCGGCGACGCCGCCTCATGCGGTCGTCGCGCCGCAAACGCCGCGAACTGACGCCCGGTCAACGCCCTGAGCATGCCGGAGCTGCACGATGCTCATTTTCGGACGGCCGGGCGCACGGCGAGCAAATTCACAAGCGCAATGCTAACGGCGACGTCGTCTCTTTTTTGTCGCAGGGCGAGCGCCGAGGCCCCAGAACCCGAGCGCTTGCCGCGTTCCCTCGTCCATCGCGGCCTTCGTCTGGCGACGTGCACTTGCAGTCACTTCACTACGCGTCTTTCCGAGCAGCGCGTTGGCGCCGCTCAGCCACATGCTCAGAAACGGATTCTTCTTTCCCCACGGGTTGTAGCCCATTCATGTCTTTCTCTATGTTCACGGTCGGTAGCTCTATGTTCACGGTCGGTAGAGCGCTCCGCATTTCGCCATTGGTTAATGTGACTTACCTCACGTGCGGTGTGCCACTGTCGCGTGGCGTGAAATGGTGTCGGACAGGCTCCCACACGCAGAAGTCGGGCGCCCTCGAAGGATCGCCTCTTGAAAAGGCCGCACTGCTCGCGGCCGCTGGTCATCGTGTCGAGCGCAATGCTTCAATCGGCGATTTCAGGGGACAATACCAGCGGCGGCACGTGAACGAGCTCCAGCGTGCGGTTGCCTGCCGAAGCCGATGCCGTCGCCGCGCCGCGTAATATGACGGTGTCGCCAGCATCGCGAGTCATCGAGCAGCAGCGGCGTTGAATTGGGTCGTGCGCTTTCGGGTCGCGCATTTGTTTCGCGACGCGCCGGCGCTCATAACTTCATTTGGCCCGTGTCGGCACGGCGCACCGGTTACCGGCGCTAACGTCATCCCCTTGCTACAGCACTCACAATCTCATGCCGCATCGTCGCCGTCGTCGTTCCACCCGGCTCGCCACTCAAGCGATCGAGCTTGGCCTGGCCGTTCCTGAGGTCGTCGCGGGCAGAGTGGCCCGTATGGCTTTGGCTGGCGCCTCTCCATCCGCGGCTGACCGTGCAGAAATGTTGCGCATGAGTGCCGAAAAGGTTGGAGCCTTTTACGAGTCTTGGAATTCGATGCTCGTCGCCGCGCATCGCGCAAACGTCCGTTTGCTCTTGTCGGCTCCGTGGTGGTCCGCTGTCTACTTCAGTCAGCATCACCGAGCGAGCAGCGAAGTGCATCGCTCGGCGCTCGATGTACTTGCGAGCGGCCTTGCTCCCATCCATCGCCGCGTCATCGGCAATGTGAAGCGCTTGAGAAGATAGGGAAGGTCGCCGGGCCCAATCGAGCTGTAGCACTATTTCGCCCGGTAGCCGACGATCGGACCTCTTCAGGGGAGCGAAGTACCTGCGTCCGCAGGTAACATGGCGGCCCATGTACCACGTATGAGCGGAGGCCGCATGTTTGCATTCGTCTCGCGCACCATTCTGGCGACAGCCTTCATCCTGGTTACGCTTGCCGGGTCAACTGCTTTCGCGCAGACGCCGACGGCGCAGCAAGGCAAAGTGAAGGTCGAATGGTTGGGCCACGAGTTCTATCGTCTCACGTCGCCCAAAGGCGTCGTCATCATTACCAGTCCCTGGCTCGCCAACCCGGACGGGCCGGTTCCCCTCGACGATCTGGCCCGAACCGATTTCATTCTGGTTCCGAACGCTCACACCGACGACATGGGGAATCCGATGGAGATCGCGGCACGTTCGGGTGCGACCGTCATCACTCCCGCTCCGCTCGGACGCTGGCTCATCGGAAACGGACTCAAGCAGGAGCAGTTCCGACGCGCGGGCGTCGGCGATCAGTTTGTCTTGAAAGGGATCACGTTCAAGATCGCTCCCAGTGCGCATGACAATACTCTTGCCACGGGCGCGGACGGCGGCCCTGCTGCGTCGTTCTTCATTACGTTCGAGAACGGATTCACCGTTTTCTTCAACGGTCATTCGACGCTGATCGCCGATCTGGCCCTCTATGCTTCGCTCTACCAACCCGACCTTGCGATCCTGGGACTGGCGGGTGATCCGCCGGAATTTGCTCAGGTTGCACGCCTACTGACGACGAACAATCCGAAGTTGCGCACCGTCATTCCGAGCCATATGCGTCCGGGCGCACCGATTCTGGTCGAAGGCAAGCGAGAGTTGGATCGCTTGCGACTCGGCGGATTGATGTTCGTGCCGGAGTTGAAGAAGGTGTACGAGTACTAGCTAGCTACCGCTCGCACGCCATGCTTCTGTCCCGGCCGTGCAGAACCATCTTGCGCTCGGTCAACTCTTCGATCGCCAGGTCGGCTCCGTATTTCGAGTCGGATAGCTGCAACGCCTTGCCGAAAACGCGATAGTTGAGCGCAACGGAGCGTCCATCGGACAGCACGATGCCCAGGTTTCCGTCAGCCTCGAAGCGATATTGACCGGACAGTCCTGAAGTCCAGTCGCGGCAAAGCCACTGGCCGACGATGAGATCCGCCTGCGGGTTCGCTTGAGCTTGCCCACTCGAAAGCGTGCGATGCGCTACCGAATTCAACGTGGCCTTGCGCGCACGCATTTGCGAGATCCAGTCGGCGGGAAGCGCGAAGTTGAGGTTCTGCCCGTACCGGTGCTGAAACGTAGTGATCCCTATCAGGCGTCCAGAAATGTCGAACAGGCCGCCACCGCTCGATCCGGGCGAAATCGGCGTGCTCGTTTGAATGACGGTGCCCTCGTCGACCTTCCGCAATGCCGAAACGATTCCTTGACTGATCGTAAGTTCGAGACCTGCCGGCGCACCGATCGCGTAGACAGTCTGGCCTGGATGCAGTGAGGCAACGCTCCCAATCGCGACGGAAGGCGCGTGAAGTCCTGGAACAGTAAGGCGGCACAAATCGAGCGCTTCGTCGGCCAGTTGCAGATTCGCCGGCAGGACGACTTCGCCGAGCTTCACTTCGAGCTTGGCTCCGCCCTCGGCGACATGGCAAGCCGTAATGACGCTTTCCTTGTCGATGACGACGCCGCTTCCCAGTACGACAGCGCGCCCCGACGCGTCCATGACGTTCACGCGAGCCACGCTGGGTGAGACTTCGGCGAAGACGTTCTCCGCCGATCGCGCGGGAGCGTCGGCGATTGCGCGCGCTTGCGGCGCTGCGGGTGCGGCGGTGGCACTTGAATCCGTTGCCTGCGGCGCCGGCTCGACCGACCCTGCATCTGCGTCCACCGAACTCGCGGCAACCGGCGCCGGCGAGTTGCTCGTTTGCATTGTGGACGGGGGTGGAGCAGGAACGACCTCTTGCACCGGCGCTGGACGGTGCAGCCACCACACAGCGAAGGCCACCACGACGCCGCCGGCCAGCATCCACATACCCCAATGCATATTGCCGGCAGTCTCTTCTGCGTGTCGTGTTGCGGTTCTACTCGGCTGCCGCATCAGCGATGCGTCGTACGCCGCGCGTCGCTCACTATCCGAGAGGATTTCGTACGCTTCGCGTAACAGCGTCGGCGAATTGGCGTCTTGTGGCGCGCTTCCGCTCTGCAGTGCTGCGAGGCGTTTCGTGTAAGCCGCCTTGATGTCCGGCGTTGAAGCGCGTGGATCGACCCCGAGGATCTGATAGAAAGTGTTCTTCACGGGCTGCCAACCTTTGTCGGACCGCGAAGCGGCGGAGAGAGCCGCCGTATCTCCGGTGGCTTGACCGGTTCAGGCACGACGAAACTGGAAACCATGCCGCGACGAAAGTGCACCGACGCGCGTCCGGTCGGCTGCGTGTAGACCCACTCCTCGTCGCCTTCCGTGGATGCCATGTCGATGTTTCGCGCCGCAGGTTCTCCCCATGCTTCGACGACCTGCTCGTGCGTCTGTCCCACCGCGACACGCCCCATGTTGGCCTCGTGCTGCAGCGATTGGACGAAGCGCTCCTCGCCCTGGCCCTTGTCGATTCGCAGCCTGGTCTCGGTTCCCCCGCACGGTTTGTCCGAGTAGACGGTTTTGCCGTCGAGCGTGCACCGAAAGACTTCGGCAGTGGCGAAATCGGCGCCCGCGAGCACCAATGCGATCGCGAAGATCGACAAGAGGCGGCTCGGCGTGGGGAGCCGCGAAGCTATTCTGGTTGCGTCCATCGCGACAGAGCACGGGCGG
>JAICLP010000031.1 GCA_025925475.1 Burkholderiales bacterium
ATGGTGCTTGCGAACGTCGCCGGCCGCAGCCTGACCGACCCGTTCTTCGCGTCGATCTGGGCCGAGATCGACCGCCGCGCGTTGCCCGTGCTCGTGCACCCGACCGATCCGCCGGGCGTCGACAGCATGGACATGACGAAGTACGACCTCTCGTGGTCGGTCGGCTTCATGTTCGACACGACACTCGCGATCACGCGGATGATCTTCGACGGCTTCTTCGATCGGTATCCGAACCTGAAGATCATCGCATCGCATGGCGGCGGCACGCTGCCGTACCTGGTCGGGCGCTTCGAGAAGGGCGACGAAGTCGAGATTCCCAGCCGGCGGCGGATGCAGCGCAAGCCGACCGACTATCTGTGTCACCTCTACTACGACAGCATCACGTACGACTTCGGCGCGCTCTCGTACCTGATCTCGGTCGTCGGTGCCGATCACGTGATGCTCGGCACCGACTGGCCCCACCAGGTCCACGACACGAAGGGTGCGTTCGCGAATACCGCGCGCCTTCCCGAGGATCAGATGCGCGCCGTGCGCGCCGGGAACGCGCAGCGCGTATTCAGGCTGTGAGGCCGAGCAGCAGCAGGCTCATGATGCCGAGCACGATCGCCGTTGCCCACTGCACGATCTGCAACGTGCGCCCGCTCGCATAAGTGCCCATCACCGTCGGGTCGCGGACGAGCAGGACGATGAACACGAGGATGATCGGAAGCTGCACGCCGTCGATGAACTGGCTCACGACCATCAGCCGGACGAGCGGCATGTCGGGGACGAGCGCGATCAGCGCGCCGAGCAGCAGCGTCACCGTGTAGATGCCCATGAATGCCGGCGCCTCGCGAAACGTGTGCGCGATGCCGCGCTCGAAACCGAACGCTTCGGTCGTCAGGTAAGCGGTCGACAGCGGCAACACCGTTGCGCCGAAAAGCGACGCGCCGACGAGGCCGACCGCGAACAGAATCTCGGCATAGCGGCCGGCGAGCGGCACCAGCGCGCGTGCCGCTTCGGCCGCCGTGTCGATCGTGACGCCGGTGCGATGCAGCGTCTGTGCGGTCGTGACGATGATGCAGAACGCGATGAGGTTCGCGAAGATCGACGAGATCACGACGTCCGCCCGCGCGAGCTTCAACTCGCGTACGCCGGTCCCTCGCTCGACGTACGCGGCCTGCAGGAAAAACTGCATGTACGACGTAATCGTCGTGCCGATCAGCGTGATCGCCATGAACAGGAAGCCGGGGTCGAGGCGCAGCGTCGGCACGACCGACGCGCGCAGAACGGGCAGCCAGTGCTGGGTCGTCATGAACGCGGTCGCGACGTAGCCGAAGAAGACGACGGTCATCGCGAGGAACACGCGCTCGACGATCCGGTACGTGCCGCCGGCAACGAGATAGAACACGACAGCGAACGCGACGGGCACGCTGACGTAGCGTGAAACGCCGAAAAGCTCGCTGCTCGCGGCGATGCCCGCGAATTCGGATGCGGTCGTCGCGACCGATGCGACGAAGAAGCTCGTGATCGCGAGCGCCGTCCAGCGCACGCCGAAGCGCTCGCGAATCAATCCGGCGAGTCCCTTGCCGGTGACGATGCCCATCCGCGCGCAGGCCTCCTGCACGACGACGAGGCTGATCGTGATGACGGGCAGTATCCACAGCAGGTCGAAGCCGTACGAGGCGCCGGCGATCGAATAAGTGGCGATGCCGCCCGCGTCGTTGCCGGCGTTCGTCGTGATGAGGCCCGGACCGAGCGCCGCGAGGAACGCCCAGATGCCGCGCCGCGGCCAGCGAAGGCGCGGTCGCCGGCGCAACAGCCGCCGGATCGGCGTGCGGACCGACAGCGACGGCATCTTGTTCATGCCGGTGCAGTCAGCTGAAGAGCCGCGGCAGATGGCGACGCAGCGTTTCGGGCAGCATCATGTCGAGCACGTCGTCGGCGGTGACGAGCCCGAGCATGCGGCCCTGGGCGTCGACGACGGGCAGCGCGAGCAGGTTGTACTCGCCCATTACGCGCGCGACTTCCTTGCCCGACTCCTCGGGCTCGACGGTGCGAAGCTCCCGGTCCATGTAGTCGGCGAGCCGCTGCTCGGGCTTCGCGAGCAGCAGGTCGCGCAGCGACACGACGCCGCGAAGTGCGCGATTGTCCGCGTCGTCGACGACGTAGACGTAATAGACGAGATCGGGCTTCGCGAGCTGCGCGCGCAGGTGCTCGACGGCGTCGCGCGTCGTCTCGTGCTCGAGCGCGATGACGAAGTCGGTCGTCATCAGGCCGCCGGCCGATTTCGCCTCGAAGGTCAGCAGCAGCCGCACGTCGGATGCGGCCTCCGGCTCCATTCGCTCGATCAGCCGATCGGCCTGCGCGGGCGGCAGGTCGTTCAGAAGGTCGGCCGCCGCGTCGGGTGCCATGTGATCGAGGATGCTCACGGCCTTGTCGCGGCTCAGCTGCTCGAAGAGCTCGGGCTGGCGGTCCTTGCCGACTTCCTCGAGCGCGTCGGCGGCGGTCTCGTCGTCGAGCGCCGAGACAAGCTCGGCGCCATGCCGATAGGGCAGGTGATCGATGATCCGTCCGAGGTCCGACGGATCGAGTCGCGTGAGATTGCGATGCGCGAGGCGCAGCCGCACATCCGGCATTTCGGCGGCGAGCGGCTCGACGACGGACCAGTCGAGAAGCTCGCCCTCGAGGCCGCCCAGCAGCCAATCGGGTGCAAGACGGCGCAGCAGGCCCCGCACGCTGACGTCGATGCCGAGCAGCGACAGCCGCCGCTGCACCGGCGCGAGCATCACATCGTTGACGCGCAGAACGCGCGCGCCCTGCGCGTCGACGACCTGCCGATCGAGCAGGTCGCGGTACGCGAGCAGTTCGCCGTCGCCTCGCTTGAATTCGATCGCCGGGCCGTTCGTGCGTACCCGGGCCCCGGCCGCGTCGAGGTGCGCGATATCGCCAAGCGGCACGAAGCGGTCGCGCTTCTGCGCCCGCACGACGATGCCGCGCACCGGCGGATAGCCGTTCGGCTCGATGGCGACGACGACGTCGCGCAGCCGTCCCACGGACGCGCCGTGGCTGTCGACGACCGGCGTGTCGCGCAGTCGCGACACGTAGAAGCCGTTCCGGGCGCGCGGCTTCCGCGTGCGCACGGGACTGTTGCGGGCGACATCGGCTTGCATCTTCGACTCCCATGCGACGCATCGCGCGATGCGCCGCACGCCATTCCGCCCGTCAGGGAACCGGACGAATGCCTGCGTTGCGGTTGGGAGGCGCAGGGCCGTTCGCCTTGTCGGCGATTCGCAAACGGCCTTGTTGCGCATCGTCCCGCCGTTCCGCGAGACGAAGGAAGGGATCGAAGCCCCGCCGGGATCTCGCTTGCTACGTGACGCTTCTGCAGTAACGACTAGGGCAAGGATCCATCAGTTTGGTCGCGGCTTCGTGAAGCGGCCGCGAGTGTAGGAGTGAGAGTGCGGCTTCGTCAATCCGTTCGCACAAGCGCGAACGGCCGCCCCGGGACATCGGCGCGCGCGGGGCGAAGCCGAGGCTCGAAGAGCACGGCCGCAGCCGCGCGGTCACTCAGGCGTGAAAGGTGCGCCCGCTCGTGACTTCCGAGACGTGCCCCGCGCGAATGACGAAATCGCCGAAGCGCTCGCCGCTGCGCCGCTCGGCCGCGTAGCGCCGGATGATCGGCGTCAGCTCGGCGAGGATCTCGTCCTCGGACAGCGCGCTGCGATAAAGCCTGTTCAGCCGATCGCCGGCGAAGCCGCCGCCGAGATAGACGTTGTACTTGCCGAGCGACTTGCCGACGAAGGCGATCTCGGCGACATACGGACGCGCGCAGCCGTTGGGGCAACCGGTCATCCGCACGGTGATCGCGTCGTGGCGCAGGCCGCTTTCGTCGAGGACGCGCTCGAGCTTGTCGATCAGCGTCGGCAGATAGCGCTCGCTCTCGGCCATCGCGAGGCCGCAGCTCGGCAGCGCGACGCACGCCATCGAATTGACGCGGACCGCGCTACGCCCGTCGACCTCGATCCGATGCCCCGCGAGCAGCGACTCGATCGCGAGCCGTTTGTCCGGATCGACGTTGGCGACGATCAGGTTCTGGTTGGCGGTCAGGCGGAAGTCGCCGTCGTGCACCTTCGCGATCTCGCGCAGACCGGTCATCAGCGACATCTGCGGCGCGTCCTGCACGCGGCCGTTCTCGATGAAAAGCGTCAGATGCTGCTTGCCGCCCACGCCTTCGGTCCAGCCGTAGCGGTCGCCGTTGTGCTCGAAGCGAAACGGCCGCGGCGGCTCCAGCGGCGCGTGCAGGCGCGCTGCGAGCTCCGCCGAAAACCAGTCGACGCTGCGATCGTCGATCGTGTACTTGAGCCGCGCGTGCTTGCGGTCGCTGCGATCGCCGTAATCGCGCTGGATCGCGACGACCTGCTGGGTGACGGCGAGCATCTGCTCGGGACGGCAGAAGCCGATGACGTCGCCGAGCCGCGGATACGTCGCAGGCTCGCTGTGCGTCATCCCCATGCCGCCGCCGACGGTCACGGTGAAGCCCGCGAGCCGCGCGTCGTCGTCGACGATCGCGATGAAGCCGAGGTCGTGCGCGAAGACGTCGACGTCGTTGCTGGGCGGCACGGCGATCGCGATCTTGAACTTCCGCGGCAGGTACGTGCGACCGTAGAGCGGCTCGTCGTCGGGCTCGCCGCCGGCGACCAGCGCGTCGTCGAGCCAGATCTCGTGATAGGCGCGCGTCCTGGGCTTCAGCTCCTCGCTGATCCGCGACGCCCAATCGAACACTTCGCCGTGCAGCGCCGACTGGTACGGGTTCGGATTGCACATCACGTTGCGGTTGACGTCGCCGCACGCGGCGATCGTCGTCAGCAACGTCTCGTTGACGGCGGCAATCGTTTCCTTGAGCCGCGGCTTCAGTATCCCGTGGAACTGGAACGACTGCCGCGTCGTGAGGCGCAGCGATCCGTTCGCATGCGTGCGCGCCAGCTCGTCGAGCACCAGCCATTGCCACGGCGTGACGACACCGCCGGGCGCGCGTACGCGGACCATGAACGAATAGAGCGGCTCGAGCTTCCTGCGGCGCCGCTCGTCGCGCAGGTCGCGGTCGTCCTGCTGGTAGCTGCCGTGAAACTTGATGAGCTGCGCGTCGCTGTCGGCGAGCGCGCCGGTGATCGGGTTCGCGAGGCTCTGCACGATCGTGCCGCGCAGGTAGTCGCTCGCGTCCTTGACGCGCTCGACCTCGGAGCGGCCGGGCGGCGCCTGCACCGTCTCGCCTGTATGATCCCCCCACGCTCGCGGCTGCGCCGCTTCGCTGCCCCCCCGGGGGGCGGAGTTCGCGCCTTGAGGCGGCTCCGCAGCGCTCACGCCGAATCCTCAGTAGACGTCGCGCTGGTAGCGCCGCGAGCGCTGCAGGTCCTGCACATACTCGCTCGCGCGCTCGACCGGCATCTCGCCCTGCTCGGCGACGATGTCGATCAGCGCCTGGTGCACGTCGCGCGCCATGCGCTCGGCATCGCCGCAGACGTAGAAGTGCGCGCCGTCCTGCAACCAGGCGTAGAGATCGCGCGCCTGCGCCTGCATCCGATGCTGCACGTAGAACTTGTGCTCGCGGTCGCGCGAGAATGCGACGTCCATGCGCGTCAGCGCGCCGTCCTTCAGCGCTTGCTGCCATTCGCGCTGATAAAGGAAATCGGTCGTGAAGTGCCGGTCGCCGAAGAAGAGCCAGCTTCTCCCCGAGGCGCCGATCGCCTCGCGCTCCTGCACGAACGCGCGAAACGGCGCGACGCCGGTGCCGGGCCCGACCATGATGATCGGCGTGGCCGGATCGGCCGGCAGCTTGAAGTTGCGGTTCGTCTCGACGTAGATCGGCACGGCGTCGCCTTCGGCGATGCGATCGGCGAGGAACGTCGACGCGACGCCGTGGCGGCTGCGCCCGTGGCTTTCGTAGCGCACCGCGGCGACGGTCACATGCAGTTCGCCGGGATTCGCCTTCTGGCTCGAGGCGATCGAATACAGGCGCGGCGGCAGCTTGCGCAACAGCGACAGCAACTGCGCCGCACCGATGCCGCGCAGCGGATGTTCGGTGACGAGATCGATCAACTGGCGCCCGCGCAGGTACTGCCAGAGGTCGCTGCTGTTTTCCGCCGTGAGCAGGTCGCGCAGCGCCTGTGCATCGGCAAGCGCCGCATATTTCTCGACGAGCGGCCGCGTCAGCGTCGTGATTTCGTACTTGTGCGCAAGCGCGAACCCGAGCGTTACGGATTCGCCGCCGAGGTCGACGCTTTGCGCGGGATCGAGTTCGAGCGCGTCGAGCAGGTCGCCGACGACGTCGGAACCGTTCGCCGGCAGCACGCCGACCGAATCGCCGGGCTCGTAGGAGAGCGCCGAGCCCTCGACCGACAGCTCGAGGTGGCGCACTTCCTTCGCCGAGCCATGGCCGGAAAGACCGATGTTGGCGAGCGCGGTGGCGAGGAACGGATTCTTCTTCGAATGGAGCGGCGTGACATTGCCGCGCACCGGACGTGCGGCCGGCGCGTGCAGCGGAGCCGGCGCCGGCGCCGTCGCCAGCGCGGCAAGCGCGCCTTCGATCCATTGCGCGGCCGCGTCGTCGTAATCGACGTCGCAGTCGATGCGCGGATGCGCGCGTTCGCCACCGAGCGCCTCCAGACGCGCATCGAAATCGCGGCCCGTCTTGCAGAAGTGCTCGTAACTCGAATCGCCGAGCGCCAGGACGGAGTAGCGCAGCCCCTCGAGCTTTCCGGCCTTCCTGCCGTGCAGGAATTCGTGGAGCTCCTTGCCGGTGTCGGGCGGCTCGCCTTCGCCCTGCGTGCTGACGACGATCAGCAGTTTTTTCTCGGCCCGAAGGTCGCTCGGCCGGTACTCGTCCATCGACTTGACGCGAACCGCGAGGCCCTTCGCCTCGGCGTGCGCCTTGACGTCGGCCGCGACGCGCGCGCTGTTGCCCGATTGCGAGCCGTACACGACGGTGATCGACGCTTCATCCCGCTCCGCGTGCGCTGGAGCAAGGCGCGGCGTGCCGGTGCGATGGGCGCTCGCGAGGCCCGCCAGATAGCCGCCGATCCAGATCAGCTGATCGGGCGCCAGCGGCTCGATCAGGCGGTCGAGCGCGGCGAGCTGCTCGTCGCTCAGCAGGCTGGCGGGTTGCGACAGCAGGGCGGGCGGATCGGGCAGTGCCTGGGCGAACGCGGCGGAATCGGGACGACGCATGCCGCCATGATGGGGCGCCGTCGTGGTAACCGGAAGGAATGAAGTGCTATGTGTTCATGCCTTCGGGGGATAAGCGGAAGAGGCGTTACGATCTCGCCTGCCTTTGCTGCGCCGTGAGGCGAAAACGTGTCCGATTCCGCGAGCACCGAGGATTTGCCGGCGCCCGACGCGCTGGCCGCCGACTACAACGACGTCCCGTACGCCAGCGCGCCGTCGCCCGCGCGCCACCCCGAGCGGCTCGCGACGATCGGCACGCTGCTCGGTCTCGACGTCGCACCGGTCACGACGTGCCGCGTGCTCGAACTCGCGTGCGGCGACGGCGCAAGCCTCGTCTCGATCGCGGCGACGCTGCCGGACGCCCGCTTCGTCGGTGTCGATTTCGCCGCGCAGCCGCTTGCGCGCGCCCGGCGGATGGCGGACGCGATCGGCGTGTCGAATGTCGATCTGCTCGAGCGCGACGTCCGCGACCTGCCGGCCGACCTCGGGCGCTTCGACTACATCATCGCCCACGGCCTCTATTCGTGGATACCGGCGGACGTGCGCGCACACGTGATGCCGGCGATCGCGCGCCATCTCGCGCCGAAAGGCGTCGCGTACGTGAGCTACAACACGCTGCCCGGATCCCACCTGCGCGAGGTCGTCTGGGACATGGTGAAGTACCACACGCGCGATATCGCCGGCAAGCGCGCGAAGGTCGCGGCAGCGCGTGAGCTGCTCGAGCTTGTCGCAGTCCCGATCGCGGCCGACAACGCGGGGCAGCAGGCCATGCGCAGCGAGATTCGCGACGCGGCGCGCAGTCCCGATGCCGCACTCGCGCACGACGATTTGAGCGAGCCGAACATTCCGGTTCACTTCCACCAATTCGCCGCCGACGCGGCGCGCGCGGGCCTCGCATTCATCGCCGAAGCGCATCCGACCGCGATGGCGGGCGTGGGCCTCGCGCTGGCGGCGCAGGAAGCGCTCGCGCGCCTCGATCGCCTGGCGCGCGAGCAGTACCTCGATTTCATCCACTTCCGCCGCTTCCGTGAATCGCTCGTCTGCCATGCCGACGCGATGTCGCGGTTCGTGATCGATCCGGCGAACGCGCGGCACTTGCATGCGCTGCCGTCGCTGGAGGTGCGCAGCGCAGCCGCGCGTGGCGAGACCCAGCCGATCGATCCGGATGCAGGCGCGACGATGAAACTCCTGCTCGAACGCTGGCCACGGTCGGTGCCGGTCGCGGACATCGACCGGTGGCGCAAGCCGCATGCGGCAAACGCATCGCCGGTGCCGACCGAGCGCCTCGTCACCGATCTCTACGCGGCCGGCATGGTGGACCTTCGGACGGCCCCCATCGCCGTGGCGACGGCGCCTGGCGAGCGGCCGATTGCCTTCGCGGCCGCGCGCTGGCTGACGCGCGAGCACGAGGTGATCCCGAGCGTCTACCACGCCGCGCTGCGCTATCGCGATCCAGTCGGGCGCACGCTGCTGGCGCTGCTCGACGGCACGCGTACGCGCCCCGACATCTGCGCCGAGGTGGGCGGACCGTTCGCAGCGGCGGACGGCCTTGCGCGTCTCGATAGCGCACTGGCCGTCCTGGCCGGCAAGGCGTTGCTCGTCGCCTGAGCCACGCTCGCCTGCGACACGACACGATCAACTGCGCTGCGTCGTGCCAATCCCATATAATGAGGCAACCTCATTATATCGAGAGCCGGTGAAGGCAAAGTCTCATAACCTCGGTTTCCTCGTCGGCGACATCTCGCGCCTGATGCGCCGCGCGTACCGCGAGCGGCAGCAGCGCAGTGCGCTGACCGTCGCGCAGGCGCGCACGCTCGTTCACGTCGCACGCCGCGAGGGCGTGCGCCAGATCGATCTCGCCGAAACGCTCGAAGTGCAGCCGATCACGCTGGCGCGGCTGATCGACCAGCTCGCACAGGAAGGGCTCGTCGAGCGGCGTCCCGATCCGAACGACCGGCGCGCGTATCGCGTGTACCTGACGCGCGCGGCCGCGCCGCATCTCGAGGCGATCGAGGAGGTGGCGGCCTCGATTCGCAGCGATGCGTTGCGCGGCCTCGACGGCCGCGAGGCCGCACGCGTCATCGACGCGCTGCACCGAATTCACGAGAACCTGGCGAACGCTCAGTCCTGAGCCGTCGCGTCCTGCACGTCGACGCGGTAGTTGCGGTCGTCCCAACGGTTCGTCGCGGTCAGGAAGAACGTGAAGTCGAGCCATTGACCGCTCGACAGCGTGGCGCTCGGCAGGTCGGCGACGTGCAGCCCGAGCGTCGTTTCGCGCGTCGCGACGTCGCCTACGTGCTGCCATCCGTCGATGCCGAAATGGACGAGCGCAGGCTCGCATGTGCAAACACGAAGCCGTTGCCCGCTGCGCAACACGGCGACGGGCGAGCGGGGTGTCCATACGGCGAGGTCCGCTCGCGGGCGCTGCCCGCCGTAACGCTCCCATACGGCTCGCGGCCGGTCGCAGGGTGCGCCCTCGACAATGCTCATCGCGAGCTTGACGAATTCGGCGTGCGCCCAGACGAGCGGCATTGCGCTTCCGCTCGGCTTGCCGGGGAAGAGACCGCGCTCGGGAATCGCGTCGCAATCCCAGACCTGCTCGGGCATGAGGCCCGCGCGCCCGGTCATCGCGGCCATCGCTTGCAACAACGGCTGCGGATCGTCGCCGGCGAGCAATGCATAGTGACCTCTTTCACCGGCGAGCAGCGGCCACGCGCGACCCACGCCGGTGCCGTCGAAGGCGCTGCCGTCGCGTTGCTCGCCATACCCGTCACTGGTATAGCGATGCCACGCGGGGCCGTCCGGCAGATCGACCTTCAGCACGCGATCGACGACCGTGACCGTGCCGACGACCAGCGGATCGTGCGCGTCGCGCAGTCCGAAGCGCACCAGCTGCAGGAAGTCGGTCGCGACCTGCTCGTCGGCGCGAAGACCCGGATCGAGGGCGTGGTTCCTGATCGGCAGGATGCGCGCAAGCGCCGGATCGTCGGGCGATGCCGGTGCGGGCGCGATCCGCACGTAGTAGCCGGCGACGCCATTCGCCTTCGCGAGCGGCGTATCGCGAACGCTCGTCCAGTCCTCGATCCGCGAATTCCAGTCGTCCGCGATGTCGAGTGCGAGCCGGCGCGACGGCTCGTCGAGGTCATCGGCGCCGCAGACGAGCGCCGCGATGCACACGGCGAGCGTGAACGCATTGAGCCCGGCGTCCTCCTCCCAGCGATCCTGCGCGGTCGCCGGGCCGTTCCGGGCGATGAAGCCGAGCGCGCGGCGCACCATGTCGCCAACGTCGATGCCGCCTAGCGCGTCGCGCTCGCGAAGCCCGGTCGCGAGCAGCACCGGAAATGCGGTCTCGTCGAGCTGCTCGCCGCGCCAGAACGGCCTGCCGCCAAGCCACTGGTTCTGCGACCAGTTGCCGTCCGCATGCTGCGTCGCGACCAGGTAGCGAAGGATGTTGCGCGCATCATCGGTCGCGCCGAGCGCAAGCGCAGCGCCGGCGCTTTCGACGAGGTCGCGCGGCCACACGAGGTGATAGCCGCCGATGTCGTCGTGCGCGTTGCCCCAGGGGATGCTGAGGCTCGCGACCATCGCGCCACGATAGGTCTTGTCCTGGTGCACGCGAAGCACCATCGCCGACATCACGACCGCATGACGGATCGGCGCCGGCAGGCGCGACGGAATCTCGAGCTTCGACAGCCACGCGTGCCACAGCGCGACGTGCTGCTCCCAGACGTCGGAAAACGGCTGCAGCAGCGACGACACGGCGAGGGTCGCCGCCGCCTCGCGGCTGCTGCCGAATGCGAGTGCCAGCGTCGCGTTCGCCGGCAGCTCGCCGATCAGCGCGACGTTGCCGGGACCGGCCTGGTCGAACTGCCACGTGAGCGCGCCGTTGCGGTCGAAGTCCTGCCAGCCATCGCTCGCTCCGACGTAGCCGGCACTCGCCGCACCCCAGGCGTCGGCCTGTTGCACGTTGGTCGCTGCAAGCGCGAGCGCGAAGGGGCCCTGTTCGGCCCACAGCATGCGACGGCTGCCGTGCACGCCGATTTCGGCGACGTTCTCGTTGCCGGTGCCGCCGAGATGCGGCGCGAGCAGCGCATATGGACGCAGGCTCTCGTCGCCGCTCAACGCAACATCGACCAGCACGACGTCGCGGTCGGGATCAGGCGCAATGCGGAGGCGCAGCTCGAAGCGCGGGTGCACGTGAACGAACTCGACTGCAGGAATACCCGGCGATGCAAGGCGCACGCGATAAGCATCGAGGCGCTTGACTTCGACCCAGAAGCCGTTGCCGTCGGCGACGATGAAGCCGAGATCGCGAATCTGCGGCAGGTCGGCGCGCGGGTAGTAGACCTCGTTGACGATGCCGTAGCCGGTGGTGAACCAGATGCGGCCCGCCCCGAGTGCGCACCCGACGAGGTCCTTCGCGCTGCTGGTCCACGTTGGCGGGATGCCGGGATGGCCGAATGCCTGCATGATTGCGTTCGTCGTTCGCGGATGCCTTGCGTCAGTCGGACCGACTCTTGTCGGCCGCGTTCATCGTCTGCCGATCGCGCAAACGATCGAGCGAGGTGACGAATCCGACGAGCACGCTTCCGGTCCAGCCGAACGTGAACAGGCCCGAGATGGAGATGATCGGCGACATCATGCTCCACTCGGCCGGGAGCACGAACTTGCCGTAGCCGACCGTCGTGTAGGTGTTCGCGGCAAAGAACGCCGCCGTTCTCCAATCCTCGACGAGGCGCGAGTAGACGAGCGCCGCGGTCCAGAACACCACCTCGGACAGGTGCAGCGCGAGCAGCAGGAAGATGACGACGCCGAGCAACGCGTCGAGACGTAGCGACGGACGCACGCGGCGCGCGAGGGCATCGCTGCGCTTGCGGAAGTGCACGCTCACGAGGCGGATGCCGATGCCGTGAATCAGCACGACGGCAACCAGCAGCACGCCGCCGAGCAGCAGATCCGGAAAGGGGATGATCGACGCGAGCGGCAGCACGCCGGCGAGGCGGTCGATATCGGCAGTCGCGTTCATGTCGCCATTTCCTCGGTAGAGGGAACCTTCATGATCACGATCGTCACGTCGTCATCGAAGTGTTCGGCGCCGGCGAAGCGGCGGAGCTCGGCGAGAATCCGCGCGACCAGCGCTTCGGGCTCCTCGTGGCGATTCGCGGCAAGGATCCGGCCGAGACGTTGGGTGCCGAAAAGCTCGCCGCCGCCATTGCGCGCCTCGGTGATGCCATCGGTGTAGAAGGTGACGATGTCGCCGCTGCGCAATTGGACGTGCAGCTCGCGGAACTCGACGTCGCTGCGCATTCCGAGCAGCGCGCCGTCCGCATTCAACGCCTGCCACTGCGGCTCGCCTGCACGCACGAGGATCGCGGGGGGATGCCCGGCGTTCGCATAGCAGAGCGCGCCGGTCGGGGCGTCGAACGTCGCGCAGCACGCACTGATGAAGTGGCCGGCACGGTCGAGGTCGTCGAACAGAACGCGGTTGAGCTTGCCGAGGATTCGTCCGGCGCTCCCCGCGACGAGGCGCTCGGCCATGAACGTCGTGCGCGCTTCGGCCATCAAAAGCGCCGCGCCCACGCCGTGGCCCGACACGTCGCCGAGAAAGCTGTCGACGCCGAAGCGTCCGCGCGGAAAGTAGCCGAAGTAGTCGCCGCCGACGTCGGTCGCCGGAATGCAGCGGCCCGCCAGCGTGACGCCGCCGATCGTCAGCGGATCCTCGGGCAGCATCGAGCGCTGGATCTGGCGGGCGATGTCCATCTGCGCACGCGACACGGCGAGCTCGACCTGCGCATTGCGTCGCGATTCCTCGGCGATGCGCAGCTCGCGGTCGCGCGTCTCCAGTGTCGCCGCCATCGCGTTGAACGCCCGCGCGAGGAGGCCGAGCTCGTCGTGGCCGCCTTGCAGCGGCACGCGTGCGTGGAGCTTGCCGGACGCGAGGGCCGCGGTCGCGGCGACCAGCGCGTCGATCGGTCGCAGCACGAAGCGCGTCGCGCCGAACCACGCCGCGCCGAGCGCGACCAGCGTCACGACGCCGAGCGCGACCAGATTGCGCACGAGGCGCCGGTTCACGTCCGCAAGCGCGACGTCTTCCGGTACGCCGATCGCAACACGAAGGCTCGCGTCGGACAGCAGCGGCGCGTGCGCCCACAGCCGCGTGCCTTCTCGCGCATCGTCGAGCTCGAAGACGCCGCCGTCGCGCTGCGCCGCGAACGCGTCGAGCACGCGCGCTTCGGCGACGCGCTCGCCGATCGGACCGTAGATGTCGGGCATCCGCGCGAGCACGGTGCCGTTGCGGTCGACGACGATCATCTTCGCGCCGTCGGGAAGCGTGACTTGCGACATCGCGCCGGTGAGCCACGCGAGACTTTGCGCGGCGAACGCGATTCCGCTGATCGCGCCTGCATCGTCGAGGACCGGAAACGCATAGTTGATTGCCGGCAACCCGGTCACGCGTCCGACCTGATAGTCGCCGACCGCAAAGGCGCGCGTCTCGTAGGCGCGCCTGAAGTACGGCCGATCCGCGATGTTGACCGTCGCGGCCGGCATGTCGCGGGCGCTGCACGTCATCGTGCCGTCGGGCTCGGCGAGCGCGAAGTTGAGATACAGCGGGTAGGCCGGCAAGAGCGCCGCGAGAAAGCGGCTGCATTCGGAGCGGTTCCCGCCGCGCACCTGCGGCATCCGCGCGAATGCCGTCAGCAGCTGGCGCGCCGCCTCGATCTGCGTCGCCTGATTGCTGCTCGCGATGCGGATCAGGCGCATCGCGTCGGCGTGGACGCCGGCGATCGCGTTGTGCCGCTCGTCCGCCGTCGCGTAGAGGACGAGCGCGAGCCACGGAAGGAGCACCAGCACGACGAGGCCCAGCAGCCGGAGCCGCAGGCTGAACGCGCGCGCGTCGCCATCGGGAGGCGCGCCGTGACGTTCGTCCGGTGATGTTTCGATGCCCGCCAGTTTGCGCTGCGCCGGGAGCCCCGCGAGGCAGTGCAGGCGAGTCTACTCCTGCAGCGGGCGCCGCCCCTTACGCCTGCCAGCCGCCGCCGAGCGCGTTCATCAAATCGACGGTGAACGCGAGGAACGACTGGCGATTACGCACGAGCGCGAGCTGCGCGTCGTTCAGCGTGCGTTGCGCGTCGAGCACTTCGAGATACGCCGAGTAGCCCGCCTCGTAGCGCTGGGTCGCAAGGCGCAGGCTGTTGTTCGCGAAGTCGACGCGCGCGGCGAGGTCGCGCTCGGTCTGCGCGGCGAAGTCGACGTTCGACAGCGCGTCCGACACGTCGCGAAACGCGGTCTGCATCGCCTGCTCGTAGACGACCGTTGCCTGCCGTGCACGCGCTTCTGCCTCGGCGGTGCGCGCCGCGTAACGCCCCCAGTCGATCACCGGTCCGAGCAAGCCGACGCCGACCGACCAGATGCTGGCACCGGGCGACACGATGTGCGCGAGGCTGTCGCTTTGCAGGCCGAGCGACGCGGTCAGGCTGATCGTCGGCAGCTGTGCCGCACGCGCAACGCCGATCTGCGCATTCGCGGCGACCAGCGACGCTTCCGCCTGGCGCAGATCGGGTCGCCGGTCGAGCAGGGCCGATGGCAGTCCTGCGGGCGGCAGCGGTGGCGCCGGAATCGCGCGCAGATCGGCGGGGGCGAGCGCGAGCGTGAGGTCGCCGGTCAATACGCCGAGCTGATGCAGCGCAACCGCGCGCATCCGCTGCAGCTCCTTGAGCTGCGCGGCGACCTGCGCGCGGTTGCCTTCCGCCTGGTAGACGTCCAGCTCCGAGGCGATGCCGCCTTCGGCGCGCTTGCGCGTGATCGCGACCGAATCGTCGGCGGCCCGCAGGCTCTCCTCCGACACCGCGATCTGCGCGTCGAGCGAGCGCAGGTTGAAGTACGTGCGCGCGATCGACCCGGACAGCGTGAGGCCGACGACGCCGCGCGCGTATTCGGTCGCCTCGAACTGCGCCTGCGCCGCTTCGCGGAGCCTCCGCAGGCGGCCCCAGAAATCGAGCTCGAACGCGGTGTTCGCCGACAATGCGAAGTTGCTGACCGTCGGCAGCGCGCCGGCGCGTATCGCGGGCGTCTGCCTGCTCGAGCCCGTGCGCGACGCGACGCCCGACGCATCGACTTCGGGCAAGAGCGTCGCGTTTGCCTCGCGCACGAGTGCTGCCGCCTCCTCGATGCGCGCGATCGCGAGCCGGACGTCGGTGCCTTGCGCCAATCCGGTGGCGACGAGCCGGTCGAGCGTATCGTCGTGGTAGAGCTTCCACCAATCGACGGGAACGGCTGCGATGGCCGGCGGTGCGGGCGCGTGTTCGGCAAACGCCTTTGGCACGTCCATGTCGGGCCGCCGATAATCGGGACCGACGGGCGCGCAACCGGCGAGCGCGGCCACGACGCACGCGGTCAACACGCGCCTCATCATGATCAGTCGCGCCGGGCCGTCCCAGGCGGCTGACCGCGCCCCTTGGGGGGCAGCGAGCGTGAAGGTACGTTTCATCCTGCGTCGTGCGCGAGCGGAGCGGTTGCCTTCGCCTGTTCTCCTTCGGCGGCCTTCTGCTTCCGCGAGAACACCGTGAAGAACAGCGGCACGAAGATCGTCGCGACGAACGTCGCGACCAGCATGCCGCCGACGACACCGGTGCCCATCGAGCGGCGCGCCGCGGCACCGGCACCCGTTGCGAGCGTGAGCGGCAGCACGCCGAACACGAAGGCGATCGACGTCATCACGATCGGCCGGAAGCGAAGCCGCGCCGCCTGCAACGCCGCGTCGATCGGGCGCATGCCGGCGAGCAGACCCTGCTGCGCGAACTCGACGATGAGAATCGCGTTCTTCGCCGACAGGCCGATCAGCACGACGAGCCCGATCTGGAAGTAGATGTCGTTCTCCATGCCGCGCAGGAAGACGAGCGACAGCGCGCCGAGCACCGCGAACGGCACGGCAAACACGACGGCGGCCGGCAGTCGCCAGCGTTCGTAGAGCGCCGCGAGGATCAGGTACACCATGACGATCGCGAAGCCGAACGCGAACATCGACGCACGGCCCGTCCGCTTTTCCTGGAACGCCTGGCCCGTCCATTCGAGCGTGTAGCCGGCGGGCAGCGTTTCCTTCGCGATCTGCTCGGCCGCCTTGATCGCGTCGCCGGAGCTGACGCCGGGCTTGCCGCTGCCGAGCACTTTCGCCGCGAGGAAGCCGTTGTAGCGCTCGACCTGCTCGGGACCGACGATGCTCGTCGTGCGCACGAGCGCCGAAAGCGGAATCATCTCGCCGCTCGTGTTCGAGCGCACGTAGACCTGCCCGAGGTCCTCGGGCTGCGCGCGATACGGCGCATCGGCCTGCACCTGCACGCGATACGTGCGTCCCGACATGTTGAAGTCGTTCACGTACAGCGCGCCGATCGTGCTCGAAAGCGCATCGAACACGTCGGAGACCGGCACGCCGAGCGCCATCGCCTGCTCGAGATTCACCTCGACGAACACCTGCGGCACGCTGGGGCGGAAGAACGTGTTGATGCCGGTGAGCCGCGGATCGCGCGCGAGCGCATCGGTGTACGCCTGCACGGCATCGGCGAGGCGCTTCGGATCGGAATCGACGCGCGCCTGCACGTACGCCTCGAAACCGCCCGCGGTGCCGAGGCCGCGGATCGGCGGCGGATTGAACCCGATCGCAAGGCCATCGGGCAGCTTGCCGCCGAGACTCGTCATCTCGCTCGCGAGCTGCGGTGCGGTCTTCGCCCGCTCGTCCCAGTCCTTCAGCAACAGGAACGTCGTTCCCGCATTCGGCTTGTTCGCGCCGCCGATGAAATCGCGGCCGGGCGCGACGAAGATGTGCTCGATCGCCGGATCGCCGGCGAGGCCCCGCTGCAACTGGCGGCCCGTCGCCTCGGTGCGCTGCAACGACGCCGCGTCGGGCAGCATGATCGCGCCGAAAAGATATCCCTGATCTTCGGGAGGCACGAAGCTGCCGGGCACGCGCGTGAACAGCAGGAGGACGAGCGCGATCACGCCGACGAACGCGACGCCCGCGAGCACGCGCCGCCTCATCGCGAGGCCGATCATCCACAGGAACGTCGACGACAGCTTCGCGAAACCGACGTTGAACCAGTGGAACGCGCGCGACTCGTGATCGCCCGGCTTCAGCAGCAGTGCGCAAAGCGCCGGCGTCAGCGTCAGCGCCGTCAGGCCCGACAGCAGCACCGAGATCGCGACGGTCACCGCGAACTGGCGATAGAGCTGGCCGGCGATGCCGCCGAGGAACGCGACCGGCACGAACACCGCGCAAAGGACGAGCACGATCGCGAACACCGCGCCCGATACTTCGTACATCGACGCGATGGCCGCCTCCTTCGCGCTCTTCTTCTCCGTGCGCATCAGCCGCTCGACGTTCTCGAGCACGACGATCGCGTCGTCGACGACGATGCCGACGGCGAGCACCATCGCAAAGAGCGTCAGCGTGTTGATCGAGAAGTGCAGCGCGTAGAGGCCCGCGAACGTGCCGATCAGCGAGACGGGAACTGCGATCATCGGGATGACCGTCGCGCGCCAGTGCTGCAGGAAGACGAAGACGACGAGCAGCACGAGCACCGCCGCTTCGGCGAGCGTCTTCAGCACTTCCTTGATCGATGCCTGGATCACGCGCGTCGTGTCGAACGGGATAATGTAGTCCATCCCTTCTGGAAACGCGGTGCGCAGCTCGCGCACTCGCGCCTTGACCGCGTCGCTCACCTCGAGCGCATTCG
>JAICLP010000093.1 GCA_025925475.1 Burkholderiales bacterium
ATCGCCGGCGATCATGCACCGAAGATCTGGTCCGGCGCGATCACCGCGTGCGCGCTTGCGATCGCCGTCGATTCCGCACTGGCACTCGTCGAACGACGCCTCGCGCGAGCGCAGCGCAGCTGATGCTGATCGAAGCCTGGCGTTACCTCCTGGCGCATCCTACGCAATTCGCCATGGCGCTCGGCGTGCACGTCGCACTGTCGGCTGCCGCTCTCGCGATCGCGGCGGCAATCGCGATTCCTGCCGGCCTCTATGCGGCGCATCGACCACGTATCGCGTTCGCGACCGTCAATACCGCAAACATCGGCCGTACGCTGCCGTCGCTCGCGGTCCTCGCGCTCGTGATGCCGTGGCTCGGCACCGGCTTTGCGCCGAGCCTTTTCGCGCTGTCGCTGCTCGCGCTGCCGCCGATCCTCCTCAACACGATCGCCGGTGTCCGCGGCATCGACCCCGAGATCGTCGACGCGGCGCGCGGCATGGGCATGACGCCGCGCGGCGTGCTGCGCACGATCGAGTGGCCGCTCGCGTTGCCGGTGATCTTCGCGGGACTGCGCACGGCCGCGATCCAGGTGGTGTCGGGTGCGGTGCTCGCAGCCTTCATCGGCGGCGGCGGCCTCGGTGACTTCATCACCGCCGGCATCGCGATGATGGCGATACCGCAGCTGCTCGTCGGCGCGATCCCCGTGACGCTGCTCGCGCTCGGCGCGGACTTCGGCTTCGGCTTGCTGCAGCAGCGCCTGACGCCGCGCGGCGTGCGTTGAAGGCGATGCTCGCATGATCGAGATCAAGCACCTCGGGAAGCGCTTTCCGGGGACCGGCGCACCCGCCGTCGACGACCTGACGCTTGCGATCGGAGACGGTGAAATCTGCGTGCTCATCGGGCCGTCGGGCTGCGGCAAGACGACGACGATGCGGATGATCAATCGGATGATCGAGCCGGACGGCGGCACGGTCCGCATCGCCGGCCGCGACGTGACGCGGATCGATCCGGTGCAGTTGCGGCGCTCGGTCGGCTATGTGATCCAGCAGGTCGGCCTCTTCCCGCACATGACGATCGCCGAGAACATCGCGACGGTACCGCACCTGCTCGGGTGGGATGCTGGGCGGATTGCGCGCCGCGTCGACGAGCTGCTCGCACGCGTCGACATGGACCCTGCGCGCTATCGCGATCGCTATCCGCGCGAGCTCTCCGGCGGGCAGAAGCAGCGCGTCGGTGTCGCGCGCGCCCTCGCCGCCGATCCGCCCGTCATGCTGATGGACGAGCCGTTCGGCGCGCTCGATCCGATCACGCGCGCGTCGCTGCAGGATGAGTTCCTGCGCCTTTTGTACGAACTGCGCAAGACGATCGTGTTCGTGACGCACGACATCGACGAAGCGCTGAAGATGGGCACGCGCATCGCGATCATGCGCGCCGGCCGGCTCGTGCAGTTCGACCGTCCCGAGACGATCCTCGCCCACCCCGCCGATTCGTTCGTCGAGGCATTCGTCGGCGGCGACCGCGCGCTCAAGCGGCTGGCGTTGATGCCGGCCATCGACCATGCGACCGACGCGCGCGACGTGGCGCCCGGCGCGCCTCGCCTTCCGGCGACTGCAAGCCTGCGCGACGCGCTGTCGACGCTGCTCGCGACCGATCGGGACGCCGCGCTGGTCGACACGGACCGCGGCGAGGCGACGATCACGCTCGGCGCAATTCGCGATGCCTTGAACGGCGCACGGCACTGACGCCCGTCCCGCATTGGTTACAATCGGCCGCCACCATGAAGAGCGCGCTGCGTTTCCTGCTGGACCTCGATGCGGCGCTCCGCGCGTCGGTCGATGCACGCGATATCGCGGCGACCGGCACCAGCCTTCTCGGTGCCCATTTCGATGTGGGATGCGCTTACGCGGTTATCGACAGTGATGGATCGCGAGCACGGCTCGTCAGCGACCACCCGACGACGGCGATGCGACCGCTCCGCGATTCGTTCGCGCTCGACGATCTCGGAACCTCCGCGGCGCAGGCGCTTCGTGACGGCCACGTTCATGCGGTCGATGACAGCGAGCGCGACGAGCGTATCTCGCCTGACGAGTGCGCAGCATTCCGCGCTGCTGGCGTGCGCGCACTCATCGCGATTCCGCTGCTGGAGGACGACCGGCTCGCCGCGGTGCTGCTTCTACGCGACGCGCAGGGACGGCGATGGCGCGACGAGATCGATCTCGCGCTTCTCGTCGCACGCCGCTGCTTCGACAAGATCGAGCACGGGCGCGCAAAGGGTGAAGCACCGGAAGGTGCTGCGCAGGTGCGCCTCGTCGCCGACAACGTGCCGGCGAAGATCAGCTACGTCGATCGCAACCTGCATTACCGCTTCAACAATGCGGCGTACGCGGATTGGTACGGGGTCGACAACGCGACGATGGTCGGACGCCACGTGCGCGAGGTAGTTGGCGACGAGACGTATTTCGAGCGCCTGCCGTACATGCAGCGCGCGCTGACCGGCGAGACGGTGTCGTTCAAGAGCCGCAGCGAGCATCGCCGCCTCGGCATGCGAATGACCGACATCAGCTGCGTGCCGGACATCGCCGCGAACGGCCAGGTGCGCGGCTTCTACGTGATGAGCGTCGACACGACCGAGCGCCAGCACGCGGAGGAGCAGCTGCGCGAGAACGACCGGCGCAAGGACGAGTTCCTCGCGATGCTCGCGCACGAGTTGCGCAATCCGCTTGCCCCGTTGTCGAATGCGCTCCATCTGTGGCCGGCGCTTGCGCATGATCCTTCACGCATGACCGGCCTGCGAACGATCATGGAGCGCCAGGTGCGCCAGCTCACGCGCCTCCTCGACGATCTGCTCGACGTGTCGCGGATCAGCCGCGGCAAGATCGAACTGCGGTGCCGCCCCGTGCGTCTCGCCGACGTGCTAGACGACGCAGTCGAGGCGGTGCGACCGCTGATCGAAAGGAATGGCCATGTTCTCGCCGCGGTGCCGGCGTCGCAGGAGCTTTGGCTGACGGCGGACGTCGCGCGACTCGCACAGATCTTCGACAACGTGCTGAACAATGCGGTCAAGTACACGGCGGAAGGCGGCCGCATTGCACTCTGGAGCGAACGCGACGGCGACAACGTCGCCATCCATGTGACCGACAACGGCCGCGGCATTCCGCCCGGCATGCTGGAGCGCGTCTTCGAAATGTTCGTGCAGGTCGAGCCGACGCTCGAGAACGCGCGCGGCGGCATGGGCATCGGACTCGCGCTGTCGAGGCTCCTCGTCGAAATGCACGGCGGGTCGATCGCGGCGTTCAGCGCCGGCATCGGCCACGGCACCGAGATCGTCGTGCGCTTGCCGCTGTCGGCGGATGACGATGCAGCGAAGCGTGAAATGCCGTCGGTATGCCCCGACGCGGCCACGATGCCCAGGCGGCGCGTGCTGGTCGTCGACGACCTGGAAGCCTCGGCGAATACGCTGGGGGCGGCGCTTCGCGCGATGGGGCACGACGTGGCTGTCGCGCTCGACGGCACGAGCGCGATCGAACTTGCACGGACGTTTCGTCCGGACGTCGTGTTCCTCGATATCGCGATGCCGGAGGTCAACGGCTACGAGGTTGCGCAACGGCTGCGCTCGTCGAGCGAGACGCGTGACGCGCTGATCGTCGCGCTGACCGGATTCGCTCAGGAGGACGACTATCGCCGCACGCGCGAAGCCGGATTCGACCATCATCTCGTGAAGCCGGCGAGCATGCGCCGGATCGAGGCGCTGCTCGCCGACGGCGCGGCCGCGCGCATGCCGTAACGGCGAGCGACGATTTACGCCGGCAGTCGCCAGAACAGCGGCGGCACGTCGAGGCGATGGTGGTAGAACAATCCGCGCGTCGGGCTCGGCACGAATTCGAAATTACCGTAGGCCGACCAGCCGCCGACGTTCGTCTCCCCGGTCTGGGTTCGGTAATGGATGCCGCCCCACGGCGCTTCCGGCGTGATGCCCGCCGCCGGCGTGATCTTCGTAACGGACCACGGCGTCGAATCGAGCGCGCTCGCGGGCGGCACGATCTTGTAGACGTCGCGCAACACGACGTTCGGATCGTTGCCCACGAACCACACGTAGAAGCAGCGCTTTTCGTAGTCGAACGCCGCACCGGCGGTCGGCTGGTTGTTGCCCTGCGACACGGTCGAGTTGGGCAACGGATCGCCGGTGAAGGTCACCGGATACGCTTGCAACCGCCCAAACGAATTGCGCGCATCGCGGTCGATGACCCACCAGTTCGTCGGCATGTGCTCCTGCATGAACACGAGCCACGACTCGCCTTCGATTGCCCAGCCCTTCTTGAAAAACGATCCGGAAGCAGCCTGATCGAGATTCGTCACCTCGATCGCCGAGAACGTACTGCCCTGCGCCACCAGCGCCTTGTACGCGAACGGGGTGCTGGTATTCGTGGGAATCACCCAGACCTCGCCGCGCACGTTGTCGGTCATCCATGCGCATTCCTGCGTGAGGTTGATGCCCGCGCTTTCGACCGGAATGGGCGCCTGCCCCGGGAAGGTGACGGTAGGCCAGTAGTTCGTGTCCCGAATCCATCCTGTCGGCGGCGTCATGTACGTGCCCTGAGCATCCACCGGGTAGTCGGTGCCGCCATCCTCGCTCAAGCGGTAGGCGTAAAGGGCGATCTGCGCTTCCTTGTAGCCGGCGCCCTGCCCGACCACCAGCGTGTTGCTCGAGCGGATGTAGGCGAACGAGTTGTACGCCTCGGCCGCGCCGGGACGGCCGTCGGGCGCCCACGTCGCCTTCGGAATACCGTCGCTCACGAGGTCGATCGCAGGCGGGATCGACGGGTCGGTGATGTTGATGCGCTTCGGCGTGCCGTTGAACGGACCGATCGCATGCACCGAATTGTCGGCACTTCCCTCGTGGCCGCCGCCGTAGCGTACCCAGTAGTTGCCGGTGTGCGTGACGCCGTCGCGCACGAACGTGAGGTTCTCGATCATCCGTCCGCCCGAGAATGCGATGTAGCTGAACACGGCCACGCCGGGGATCGGATGCTTGCCGGCAACGAGCGGCTCCGAAGGATCGTAGTTCTCCGCGACGCTCGTGCTCGGCCATACGATGCCCGCGGGGTTCGCATCGCTGCACACCTCGTCGCCGACGGTCGTCACCGGCAAGTGACCCCATGCATTGATCGGCAGCGCGGTGTACCAGGACGGGGATCCGCCTCCGACCTGCGCATTCAGTACGGTGACGTTGCTCACCGCCGAAGCGGTATGACCTTGCACGTCGAACGCCGAAGCGACGAGCGTCGCCGGGCCATCGGGAATGCTCGTCGAATCCCAACTGAACACGAAGGGTGCCGCAACGCTCGTGCCGACGAGAACGGAATCGACGCGCAATTCGACGCGGTCGATGCCGAGCGACGATGAAGCGCTGACGACGACCGAAACGGTGCCGGACACCTGCGTCCCGGGCTGCGGCGACACGATCGCAACGCTCGGCTGCGCGGTCCCGCTCCGGCGTTGCGTATTCGTCGTCGTTTGGCGATTCGCGACGACGAGTGTTGTCGACGTGGAAGACGAATTGCCTGCAACGTTGGTCGCCGAGGCGGTCAACGTCACCGTGCCGTCGGGAACGCTCGTCGAATCCCACGTGAACGCATACGGAGCGCCGACGAGCGTCGCGATCGCGCCGCCATCGATGCTGAGCGCGACCTGCCGTATGCCGAGACTGTCGGAGGCCTGAACGAGGATCGGTACCGGTCCCGACACGGTGCTGCCCGCCGCAGGCGACGCGATCGAGACGCTCGGCGAACCGGAGCCGGACTGGCGCCGCATTCCGATCGCTTTCACGCTATCCGCAACGACGAGGGTCAGTGAACCGGCGGCCTGCAGCCAGCGGCGACGGGTCAACACGCGCGCGATGGCGGGAACGTTGTCCTTCAGGGTCTTTTTCATCGGTGGGCCTTCTTACGGACGATCGAGAGATTGGACCACCGCGCTCGAACGGCTGGCGTCCCACGACGAGTGCGAGCGGCAAGCCGAGACGACGGCGCGGGGCCGTCCTGCTACGCGGAAGCAGCCCGCACACGCGGCTGCAAGCGACGTCCCAGAGCTTACATCAGCACGATGCTGTTGTCGTACAGTTAAACTCGATCCGGGAGGTTGGCCTTCCGAGGTGATGAAGAGGAATCGGTGCAAGACGCACGCTCGATGACGCCGTCGCAAACGATGCATACGCCGATGATGCAGCAGTACCTTCGCTTCAAGAGCGAGCATCCCGACCGGCTGCTGTTCTATCGGATGGGCGATTTCTACGAGCTCTTCTACGAGGATGCGAAGCGTGCATCCCGCCTGCTCGACATCACGCTCACGGCGCGCGGGCAATCGGCCGGCGCGCCGATCCCGATGGCCGGCGTGCCGTACCACGCGCTCGAGCAGCACCTCGTGCGCCTGCTCGGACGCGGCGAAAGCGCGGTGATCGTCGACCAAATTGGTGATCCGGCGGCGAGCAAGGGCCTTGTCGAGCGCAGGATCACGCGAATCGTCACGCCCGGCACGTTGACCGACGCCAATCTGCTCGAAGCGAAACGCGACGCGCCGCTCGCCGCCCTCGTCCACGAGGATGGCCGAGCCGGCGTCGCATGGCTGAATCTTGCGTCGGGACAGATGACCCTGACCGACATCGCGCTTGCCGATTGCGCAGGGACGCTCGAGCGCATCGAGCCTGCGGAGCTTCTCGTCGTCGAAGATGCGGCGACCCCGGCATGGCGCGGCATGGCCGCGGCGGTGCATGCATTGCCGGCGTGGCATTTCGACCGCGCTACCGCGACCCGTGCGCTTGCCCGGCAGCTTCGGACCGTCGATCTGCAGGGATTCGGCGTCGACGCCGCGCCGCTTGCCGTCGGGGCTGCCGGCGCGTTGCTCGCTTATGCGAGCGCCACGCAGCAAAGTGCGCTCGAGCATGTGCGTGCGCTGCACGTCGAAGCGACGAGCGAGTTCGTCGCACTCGACGCGGCGACTCGGCGCAACCTCGAGATCACGCAAACGCTGGCCGGCGAGCGGGAACCGACGCTTTATTCGCTGCTCGATGCGTGCGCGAGCGCGGCGGGCAGCCGCCTGCTGCGTCAGTGGCTCACGCAACCGTTGCGCGACCAGGCACGCGTCGCCGCGCGACACGGCGCGATCGACGCGATGCGCACCGCCTCGCATGCGGCATCGTCGATTGCCGCGGCGCTGCGTGGCAGCGTCGACGTCGAGCGCGTCGTGTCGCGGATCGCGTTACGAAGCGCACGCCCGCGCGATCTCGCCGGGCTTCGCGACACTCTGGCCGTCCTGCCTCGGCTCGCGCAAGACGCTGCAGCGCTCGATGCACCGCTGATCCAAGGGTGCATGCGCGACCTCGCCTGCGATCCCCGATGGCACGCACTGCTCGCACGTGCAATCGTCGCGGAGCCTGCTGCGCAGCTGCGCGACGGTGGCGTGATTGCCGCGGGGTACGACGCCGAGCTCGACGAGTTGCGCAATGTCGACGCGGGCTGCGCGGCCTTCCTGCTGGAGCTCGAGCAGCGCGAGCGCGCGCGCACCGGCATCGCGGCCCTCAAGGTCGAATACAACCGCGTGCACGGCTTCTACATCGAAGTCACGCGCGCGAACGCCGAGCGCGTCCCCGACGACTATCGCCGCCGGCAGACGCTCAAGAACGCCGAGCGCTACACGACCGCGGAGCTCGCAGCATTCGAATCGAAGGCGCTGACCGCGCAGGAGCGAGCGCTTGCGCGCGAGCGCCAGCTCTACGATGCGCTGCTCGACGAGTTCGCGCAGGCGATTGCGCCGCTGCAGCAGGTAGCGACGGCGCTCGCGACGCTCGATGTCCTCGCGACGCTCGCCGAGCGCGCCGACGCGCTGCGGCTCGTGCGGCCACGGTTCCAGGACGCAGTCGGCATCGCGATCGAGGGCGGCCGCCATCTGGTCGTCGAGCGGCAGGTCGACGCGTTCATCCCGAACGACGTCGTACTCGAGACCTCGCGGCGGCTTCTCGTCGTCACGGGTCCCAACATGGGCGGCAAGTCGACGTATATGCGCCAGACCGCGGTGATTGCGCTGCTCGCCTACGCCGGCATGTTCGTGCCCGCGTCGCGCGCGACGCTCGGCCCGCTGGATGCGATCCACACGCGGATCGGCGCCGCCGACGACCTCGCCGGCGGCCGCTCGACGTTCATGGTCGAAATGACCGAGGCCGCGTACATCCTCAATCGCGCTACCGCGCAAAGCCTCGTACTGATCGACGAGATCGGCCGCGGCACGTCGACGTTCGACGGACTCGCGCTTGCGTGGGCGATCGCGCATCGTCTCGCGACTCACAACCGCAGCCTCGCGCTGTTCGCGACGCATTATTTCGAGCTGACCGCGCTGCCGTCGGAGATCGATGGCTGCGCGAACGTTCATTTCGACGCCGTCGAAACGAAGAATCGACAGGGCCCGGGGATCGTCTTCCTGCACCATGTCGAAGACGGTCCTGCTAGTCGCAGCTACGGGCTCCAGGTCGCGCGCCTTGCCGGCGTGCCCGGCGATACGCTGCGCCAGGCTCAACGCTATTTCGCGCGGCTCGACAAGTTCAACGTGCGCGACGACGCGCAGCACGATCTGTTCGCCGCGCCGGCGACGGCTGCCACGAACGCGGTCGAACGCAACGATCCATCGGATCTGCAAGCGAGGCTGGCCGCGCTCGATCCCGATGCGATGTCGCCGCGCGACGCGCTCGCGGCGCTCTATGAATTGAAGCGGCTCGCGAGCGGCGACAGCTAGGCGAACGTCGCGCTTGCGCGGCCTATGCCATCGAATTCGACGTCGATGGTCTCGCCGGGGAACGCCTCGAACACGCCGGTCCACGTCCCCGCGGTGACGACGTCGCCGGCGCGCAGCGGCATGCCGCGCGACGCTGCGTGCTGCGCGAGCCACGGCAACAGGAACAGCAGGTTGCCGAGCGGATGGCCGCCGCGCGTCTCGCGCACGACATCGCCGTTGCGAAGAACGCGCGCGACGAGTGCGCGCCAGTCGGCGTTGGCGTGAAACGTCCGCCCGCTGCCGACGACGAGCGCACCGTGCACGCCCTGGTCGGCGAGCTTTTGCGTGGCGCTCGCACGATCGAGATCGGCATAGCGCGGATCGACGACCTCGATGGTGACGAGCCATTCGTCGATCGCGCCGGTCACGCTCGACTCGTCGACACCGTCGAGCGGCGAACGCAATCGAAATGCGATCTCGCCTTCGATCAGGATGCGATTGAATGCGCCTGCGGCAAACGTCGCGGGAGTCGCGACGACGCGTTGCGGCGGCAACGGCGCGGCGTTCGGCTCGGCATCGCGACTCGCTGCACCCACTTTCCACGCCGAGGGCGGTGATGATGCGAACCAGCGCAGCGCATCGGCAACCGACTGCTGCACCGCATACGCGTCGGCGTCGCTTGCAGGAACCGGCAGATCCCCGGCATCGACGGTGATGCGGCCGTGATGCGCATCGACGAGCGCATCGCGCAACGGCGCGAGGTCATCCGAAAGCGATGCGGCCGGCACCGATTCGGCGGCGATCACGCAAGCTCGACGCTGCGCGCCGCTTCCACGGCATTCTTGTCGACCGGCCCGGTGAGACTCGCCATCGCCGCGTCGACACCGCCGGCATCATGGGGGACGTTGGCAAGGCGCAGGCCCATCTCGACGCCGGCCAGCGTTCCCATCAGTGTCAGGTCGTTGAAATCGCCGAGGTGGCCGATGCGGAAGACGCGTCCCGCGAGCCTGGACAGCCCGGTACCGAGCGACATGTCGAAGCGCTCGAGCACGACGCGCCGAAACGCATCGGCATCGTGTCCCTCGGGCATCAGCACTGCCGTCAGCGAATTGCTGTACTCGTCGGGATTCGCGCAAAGGATCTCGAGTCCCCATGCACGCACCGCGGCCCGCGTCGCATTGCCGTGGCGCGCGTGGCGCGCGAACACGTTCGGCAGGCCTTCATCGAGCAGCTGATCGAGCGCTGCATCGAGGCCGTAGAGCAAATTCGTCGCCGGCGTCCACGGCCAGTAGCCGTTGCGGTTCGCGGCGATGATCTCGTCCCATCCCCAATACGCGCGGGGCAGCTTTGCCTGCTTCGACGCCGCACGCGCCTTTTCGCTCACCGCATTGAACGACAGTCCCGGTGGCAGCATCAGTCCCTTCTGCGATCCGGCAACGGTGACGTCGACGCCCCATTCGTCGTGGCGATAATCGATCGAGCCGAGCGACGAGATCGTGTCGACGAGCAAAAGCGCCGGATGACGCGCGCGATCGATCGCCTCGCGCACCCGCGGGATGTTGCTGACGACGCCGGTCGACGTCTCGTTGTGCACGACGCAGACGGCCTTGATCGCGTGCGCCTTGTCGTCGGCGAGGCGAGCGCAAATCGCATCGGCATTCGCGCCGTGCCGCCAGTCGCCCGGAAGGAATTCGGGCCGCAGTCCGAGCCGCTCCGCGAGCCGCTTCCACAACAGCGCGAAATGCCCGGTCTCCGCCATCAGCACGCTGTCGCCTGCCGACAGCGTGTTGACCAGCGCCGCTTCCCACGCGCCGGTGCCCGAAGCCGCATAGATCACGACGGGCTCCCGCGTCTGGAAGATCGAGCCGATGCGTCCGAGGATCGAAAGACCGAGCTGCGCGAATTCGGGACCGCGGTGATCGATCGTCGGCCGGTCGATCG
>JAICLP010000082.1 GCA_025925475.1 Burkholderiales bacterium
CGGTGATTGCGCAAATCGGCTTCGAGGAAAGCATCGATCTCGCTTGCTCTCGCTGCGAGGTCGAGTGGCACGTCGAGGCCTCGCGCGATTCGCCTCGTCACGCGGCGCCAGTCGTCGAGCAGGTCCGCATAGTGCACGTGCACCGCGTTCACGCCGCGGTCGGTGACGAAGGCTTCGACGGGCCGCATGTAGTCGGCCCACAAGGCGAGGCCGCGGGTCGTCGGCATGTCGTTGCCCAGCGAGCGCGAGACTTCCAACGGGTTGCGCACGCACACCACGTACGCCGGCCGGTAGCCGTTCTCCTTCAGCACGCGATGCCAGAGCGGCGCGAGTACGCAAATTCGTGGATCCTTGATCAGGATGAGCGGCGAATCGGCGTACTCCGATTCGAGCACGTCGCGCGCATTGAGCAGGAATTCCTCGAGCAGCGGTCCGCTCGTCGGCATCGTGAAGCCGACGCGATCCCAATCGGCGCCGAGGTATTGCATCAATCGCCCGTTGACGTCGTTGATGGCCTCGGTCTCCCAGAAGCCCTTCGGATTGATCCCCAACCGCGCAGCCACGACGCGCTGCGGCAGGAACGCGCCGCACAGGTTCAGCACGCGCGCGAGCGCCGACGTTCCGCTGCGATACGCGCCGAGCACGACGATCGCAGTCGTCGCCGCCGCGGTCCGTTCGCGCTCGCGAGGAGACCCCGGTGTCGCCGACGGCGCACGCCGCAGCCACTCGTCGGCAAGCGAGCGCAGCAGCGGCACCGGGATGCGGTCGCCGTGCCCGGCGCGAAGCTCGGCGCGCAGCAGCACGTCGCGATTCGCCGGATGCAGCGGGCTGAACGGATTGGCAGGGACGACGTCGCTTGCAAATGCGCGCGCCATCCGCGCCTCGGCGGCCGCACGTCGCGCGCGATCCGCAGCGGCGTCGACTCGCGGGTCGCGAAAATACAGACGCTCGGAAACGACGACGGGCTCGACGTCGCATGCGGCGCGCTCGCGGAAGTCGGCTCCATGATCGACGACGTCGCGAAAGCCGCCGGCGGCATCGAACAGTCGACGCGCAACAAACAGATTGCTGTCCGAATCGACGACGTTGGGGATCATGATCATGAAGCTCGCGGGCTCGGAGCCGAACGACTCGCCGGGGCGCGTCACGATTTCGCCGGTCGAAGAAGAGCCGCCCGCCGCGTGCGCGACGCGCGAGAAGCCCCACAGCGGAGCAGGGCGCGCGATTTCGGCGGCCATCCGCTCGATGCGTCGCGGCGCGAACCATTCGTCGGCGCGGAGGAACGCGAGGTACGTGCCCCGCGCTCGGGCGGCGCCTTCGTTTGCCGCGGGCGGCTCGCTTCGATGGGCGCTCGTCAGGCGTTGCACCGGAACGTCGAGAGCCGGAAGGCGCCGGTCGAGAATCGCCGCTGTCTCGTCGGTGGAAGCGTCAACGACGACGACCAGCTCGATATTGCGATAGGTTTGCGCAGTGACCGAATCGAGTGCGCGCTCGATCGAGCGCGCGTGATTGCCCGCGACCAGAACGATGCTGACCAGAGGCTCCGTGGCGGGAGTCGCACGGCGCTCGCGCTCGCGCGTCGTGTACGCGCGAACGAGCGCTTCCTGGCGTTCGTTCGCCTGCGGCGTCAGAAGCTTGGCGAGGACGAGGCCGAGATTGTGGCGAAACACCGCGTCCTTCCAGCTCGACCGCTCGCATGCGTCCCACAGGAGCTCGAGCGCCTCGCGATAGCGCATCCGCTCGAATTGCGCGACACCCAGCATGTGGACCGATTCGACGTCGTTCGGATCGCGCTCGATCGCACGCCGGTACAACGATTCCGCGTGCCGCAGCGCCCCCGTGCGATGCACCGCGAGCGCCTGCAGATGCAACACAGACGGCGCGCTGCTCGTTCCGAACGAAAGATCGGACGGCCCCGAAGCTGCGTCCGTCGTGATCGCGCCGTGACAATGCTTGATGCGCTTGCCGCTGCCGCACGGGCAGGGATCGTTGCGGCTCATCGCGGCCCGGGCCACCGGGTTGGGAAGCGAAACCTGTCGTCGCTCATGCCCGAGATTATCGCGTGGCGCGGTTGATCGTGCCCACCGGCTGCACCGCACGGGATCGGTTATTCTTCCAGCGATGAGCGCACACGACGATGATCACGCGCACGGGGCGGAACTGTCCGAGACGCAGTTGCGCGTCCGCGCACTGGAAACGATCCTGACCGAAAAAGGCTACGTCGACCCGGCCGCGCTCGATCGCATCGTCGAGGCGTACGAAACGCGGATCGGACCGCACATCGGCGCTCGGGTCGTGGCGAGGGCGTGGGTGGACGCCGGATTCAAGCGGCAACTGATGGAAAACGCAGCCGAAGCGATCATCGCGGCCGGTCTCGCCGATCGCGTCGGCGACCACCTGATCGCGGTCGAGAACACCGAGCGCACGCACAACATGGTCGTGTGCACGCTGTGCTCGTGCTATCCGTGGGACGTGCTCGGACTGCCGCCCACCTGGTACAAGGCGGCGCCGTATCGATCGCGCGCGGTGATCGATCCGCGCGGCGTGCTCGCCGACTTCGGCGTAACGCTGCCGGACGACACGGAAATCCGCGTATGGGATTCGACCGCCGAGACGCGCTTCATCGTCGTACCGATGCAGCCCTCTGGCACCGACGGCTGGAGCGAAGCCCAGCTCGCGACGCTGGTGACGCGCGACTGCATGGTCGGCACCGGCCTGCCGACGCCCGACGCGAAGGCGCAGCGATGAACGGCATCCACGACATGGGCGGGATGCACGGGTTCGGTCCGGTCGTGCCGGAGCCGAACGAGCCGCCATTTCACAGCACATGGGAAGGACGCTCGCTCGCGCTGAACCGCGCGATGGGCTTTGCCGGCGTCTGGAACATCGATCGATCGCGCGCCGGCATCGAGGAGTTGCCGCCCCACGTCTATCTCGCGATGTCGTATTACGAGCGATGGGCGATGCGCCTGCAGAAGCTGCTCCTCGAATGCGGCCTGGTCGACGAGAGCGAGATCAAAGCGGGGCACGCGCTGCGGCCGGGAAAGCCGAACGTGCGGAAATTGTCGCCGGCCGACGTCGATGCGTCGCTGATTCGCGGCAGCTACGCTCGTCAAGCTGCGGCGCCGGCGCGCTTTGCCATCGGCGATCGCGTACGCACGCGCAACATTCATCCGCAGACGCATACCCGGCTGCCGCGTTACGCGCGCGGCCACGTCGGCGTCGTCGAAAGCGTGCGCGGATGCCACGTCTTTCCCGACACGTCCGCGATCGACGGACGCGAGAACCCGCAATGGCTTTATGCGGTCGTCTTCGAGGGTCGCGAGTTGTGGGACCCCGACGCTGACCCGAAGCTCAGGATTTCGATCGAGGCGTTCGAGCCGTATCTCGACGCGGCGTGAGCGATGTGGCCGACTTGAATCCGAGCGCCATGCAACAGGCGGCCGCGGCGCTCGGTGGTCTTCCCGGCGATGCAACGGGACCGGTGTTTCGCGAGCCATGGGAGGCGCAGGCCTTCGCCATGGTCGTCGCGCTGCACGAGCGCGGCGTCTTCACGTGGAGCGAGTGGGCTGAAATCCTGGGTGATGAAATCAGGCGCGCGCAGGCGACCGGCGATCCCGACCGCGGCGACACCTATTACCGGCACTGGCTCGCCGCATTGGAACGCATCGTCACGCAGCGGCAGATCACCGACGACGCGACACTCGGGCGGTTCCGCAATGCGTGGGAGCGTGCAGCGGACCGCACGCCCCACGGGACGCCGATCGAGCTGCGTCCGGACGATTTCGAAGCCTGACTCACTGCTTGACGACGACGACGACCTCCAGGTATTCCCCGGGCACGACGAGCGACGAATTTCCGGCAACGTTGTGGCGATCGAGCAGCGCCGCGATGTCGCGCTCGAGCGCCGTCTGCCTGTCGGGGTCGAGCGCCGCAAAGGCCTTGTGCGTCGGGCCATAGAAATCGCGGAACATCTGGATCCAGTGCGCGCTCGAGCGGTAGCGGAAATTGAAGTGCCTGCGCGTGCAGCGGATGTCGATCGCCTGTGAGCCGAACAGCGTCACGATGTGAGGCTCCGTTCCCCACAGCGCCGGCGACGCGAGCCCCGCGGGTGGACGAACATGACCGCCGATCACCTTGAAGAGTTGCCCGATGAAGCCCTCGGGCGTCCAGTTCGCGAGGGCGATGCGGCCGCCGCTTCGCAGCACGCGCAGCATTTCCCGGGCGGAACGCGCGTGCTCGGGCGTGAACATCACGCCGAAGGTCGACAGCACGACGTCGAACGACGCGTCGCGAAACGGCAAGTCTTCCGCATCCGCCACCTGGAACTCGACGTCGAGGGCCTTCGGACCTGGCGCGTGCTTTTCCCTTCTCGAGCAGCGCGGGCACGTAGTCGGTGGACGTGACGCGCGCAAACCGGTGTGCGGCCGCAGCGTTGCGGTGCGGTTGCCGGCCACCACGTCGAGCACGCGCTCGCCGGCGCGCACATCGGCGGCCTCGGCCAGCGTTTCGCCGACGATCTGCAGCGTCACGCCGATGACGGCGAAATCGCCGCTCGCCCATGTTGCCTGCTGTTTCGCCGTGATTGCCGCAAAGTCGGGTTGCGTGGTCGGCGCTTCGCGAGCGCCGGACGTCGTGGTCGCATGCATGACGGTTTCCTTTCGGGTCGATGGATTGCCTGCAGCAATTCGCAGTATTGCGCGAGCAGGCGAGTGACCTCGCCGGATGGACTGCCGCGATGCGCGTGCAGCATCTCCAGGGCGCGTGCGAACTGGGGTGGACGGATCGGCTTTGCGTTCGTGCGCGAAAGGCGTTGCAGAGGAATGCGCGGTGCGCACGTCCATGGTCGGGGTCCTCGCGATCGGGGTTGCCATGAAGGTGCGGGCAGTATCGCGCGCACGAAGACGCGAGGATTGCCCGAGCGTCCTCGCGCTTTGCGCAGGACGCCGGTTTTGCGCGACGGTAGTCGTCGCGCGGGCGACGCTTCCGGGGCTTTCCCTAGCCGCCTACGGCCCGCAGATCGAGCGCGTAGCTGTGACCGATCCAGACCGCACTGTCGCGATGATCGCGCAGCTGATCGCCGGTATTCGGATGCACGAGCACGTCGAGGGCGCCATGGTTGAGCGCGAGCCAGCCGACGACCTGCGCAAACGCGTCGACACCGAATGCGAGCTGGTAACTCCATTGCTTATGCGGTCCGACCGGCCGCTCGTGAAAGCGACCGAGGGCGATACGGTCGCCGAATTGGGCGGCGACCACCTCGCGGAACGCCATGGCCGCGTCACGGCTTTCGGCGTCGAAGTAGACATGCGCATGCCAGCTCGAAATGCTCGTGATGTCCAGCAATGCCATCGGCACTCCCGTGATGCCTTCCGATCAGAGCCGGCTGTTCGAAACGCGGGTCGCGCCGAGGGTCACGCGCCAGCGTCCTTGACGTTCTCGAATTTCTCGAACTCGATGCTCCACGGCTTTCCGTCGACCATCTCGACCTTGCGCACGTAAACGGTCTGGATCGGATCGCGTGTTGCCGGATCGATCGACATCGGCCCGCGCGGGCTCGTCCACGCCATGCCCTTCATCGCCGCGACGACCTGGTCGCCGTCGGCGCCCGCGCCGACCTTCCCGAAGGCCTCGTAGATCAGGTGCATGCCATCGTAGCCGCCGACCGAGTGGAAGTTCGGACGAAAGCGGTTCGCCTTCATGAACGCGTCGACGTACGCCTGGTTCTGCGGCGACTTGTGCGCCGCCGAATAATGGAACGACGTGACGACGCCCACGGCGACGGCACCCATGCTTTCGAGCAGGTCGTCGTCGACGACGTCGCCGGTGCCGATCATCCGGATGCCGGCCTCCTTGAGGCCGCGGTCGCTGAACTGCTTCATCACCGCCGACCCTTCGCCCGACGGCACGAACACGAACAGCGCATCGGGTTTCGCATCCTTCGCGCGTTGCAGGAACGGCGCGTAGTCCGGATTGCGAAGCGGCACGCGCAGCGACTCGAGCACCTTGCCGCCGGCGCCGCTGAAGCGCGAGACGAACGTCTTCTCGGCATCGAGGCCGGGCGCGTAATCGGTGACGAGCGTCACCGCGCTCTTGATGTCGTTCTTCGCCGCCCATTCGGCGATCGGCCATGTCACCTGCGGCAGCGTGAAGCCGCTGCGCACGATGTACGGCGATTTCGACGTCACGATCGACGTGGCGGCAGCCATCACGATCATCGGCGTCCTGGATTGCGTCGCGACGGGCGCGGCGGCGAGCGCGAGCGGCGTCAGGCCGAAGCCCGCGAGCACGCTCACCTTGTCCTGAACGATCAGTTCCTGCGCAAGGCGCTTCGTGGTCTCGGGCGCCACGCCGGTGTCGTCCTTGACGATCAGCTCGACCTTGCGGCCGGCGACGCTGTCGCCGTTCTGCTTCATGTAGAGGCGGCAGGCCGCCTCGACCTGCCTGCCCGTCGAGGCGAACGGCCCGGTCAGCGGCAGGATGAGGCCGATCTTCAGCGGGTCGGCAGCGAACACCGGGGCGGCAAAGCCCGTGACGACCGTCGCCATCGCCGCCTTGAGGACCGTGCGGCGGCGCGATGAAGAAAGATGCGGCATCGAAAAACCTCCGGGAGTGTACGTTGATGTTCGGACCGGCCATGCGCGGCGCAACGCGAAGATACAGCGATTCGCCCGCGTCCGGGCGACGGATCGCCGGACGATTGTCGCAACGGTCGCGGCGCGCGACTGAAAGCGCCGCGTGATCAGGACTTGTTCAGGGCGGGGTTCGGCCGCGCGGGCGCCATCCCATGGCGCCGCTTCACGTCATCCGCGGCGGGGGAAGCGAGGTAGGCGAGAAGCGCCTTCGCCGTCGCGACCGCTTCCGACACGGTACAAACGGCTGCGCAAAAAACGGTTTCCAGCCGGATGTCGGGCGGAAGTGCTCCCACGATGTCGACGCCCGGCAGATGCATCAGCTCGCTCGTCTGCTGGAAGCCGAGCTCGACCTCGCCGCGTGCGATCAGCGTGCCGACGGGAACGCCGGGCGCTGCCTGCACGAGCCGCGGTCCGATCGCGGCGTCGGCGACGCCCCAGCGCGCGAACAGCCGCATCAGGTAAGCGCCGCTCGGTCCCGTCGAATAACCGACGGTGCGCGCCCGTCGCACCGCTTCGCGCACGGCGCGCTCGTTGTCGATGTCGGGTGCCGCTGCGCCCTGTGCGACGGCGATCGCGATTTCCGAGCGTGCGACGTCGGTGCGCGTCGCGGCGTCGACGTGACCCGACGCGGCCAGCTGGTCGATCGCGTCGGACGCGAGCACGACGAAGTCGAACGCCTCGGCGCACCGTACGCGCTGCAAAGCGTCGATGCCCCCGACTGCGACGACGTCGACCGATTGCTGCGCATCCCGCGCATAAGCGCCACACGCCTCGGCCAGCACGTGCCGCATCGCCATCGACGAGATGCCGCGGATATTCGTCAACGTCGACGGGCCGCGTGAATCAGGCGCCTGGCCGAAGCGCGTACGCCCGACTCGTCCATCGTCAACGTCGTTTCGCTTTCAAGTATCGATCGAGACGCGGGTAGACGCGGCGTGCATTGGTCTCGTAGATCCTTCGCCGCTCGGCGGCGTCGACGTGCGCGGCCTCGATGTAGCGCTTCGTGTCGTCGTAGTGGTGCCCGGTCTCCGGGTCCACGCCGCGCACCGCGCCGATCATCTCGCTCGCGAACAGGATGTTGTCGATCGGGATCACCCGCGCGAGCAGGTCGATACCCGGCTGATGGTAGACGCACGTATCGAAGAAGACGTTGTGCAGCAGGTGGTCGGCCAGCAACGGCTTCTTCAATTCCTGCGCGAGGCCGCGGAATCGTCCCCAATGATAGGGAACTGCGCCGCCGCCGTGCGGAATGACGAAGCGCAGCGTCGGAAACGCCTTGAACAGGTCGGACGTGAGGCACTGCATGAACGCCGTCGTATCGGCGTTCAGGTAGTGCGCACCGGTCGTGTGGAACGACGCATTGCAGCTCGTGCTCACGTGGATCATCGCCGGAATGTCGTACTCGACCATCTTCTCGTAGATCGGGTACCAATGGCGGTCGAAGAGCGGCGGCGAGTTCCAGTGGCCGCCCGACGGATCGGGATTCAGGTTGATCGCGACGTTGCCATACTCCTCGACGCACCTGACGAGCTCGGGAATGCAGCTGGCCGGATCGACGCCCGGGCTTTGCGGCAGCATCGCCGCAGGAACGAAACGATCGGGGAACAGGCGGCTCACGCGGTAGCAGAGCTCGTTGCAGATCGCCGCCCACGTGCTCGAAACCTCGAAATCGCCGATGTGGTGCGCCATGAAGCTCGCACGCGGGCTGAAGATCGTCACGTCGATGCCGCGCTCGCGCATCAGCCGCAGCTGGTTGCTCTCGATCGATTCGCGCAATTCGTCGTCGCCGATCCGAAGCTCCACGGCGCGCGGCGCCTGCGCTTTCGCAGCGAGCGCCTCGACCTGGCGGGCACGCCAGGTTTCGAGGGCCTTCGGGGCCGTCGTGTAATGGCCGTGAACGTCGATGATCATCACGTCGCTTGCTTGTCCCACGCGAGGTTGCCGGCGCCCTTGCCGGCCACCGAATACAGCGCGCCCGGCGCGTTGCGCGTCCGCTGGAACGCTTCGAGCGTTTCGCCGCGCATCGCCGCGTAGATGTGCAGGTTCGACACGCCGGTCACCGCGCCGAGCTTCTCGAGCATGAAGAAGATGACGCCGTAATGGATCATGCCGCGCCAGTCGCGGCGGCGGATCAGGTCGCGCTCCTCGTCGGTAAGCCCGAAAGCGGCGAACGAGGCCTCGGGGTCGCGCTGGAAAGCCTGCCGATGTAAAGGCTCGACCATCCGATGCAGATAGTCGTTGATCCGGAACGCCTTGACGCTGCGCTCGAGCGTGAACGGATACGTGCCTGGCAGCCGCTCGACGCCGCGAAGCTCGGCCTGTGCACGGCGCCGATCGCGCTCGACGCAGGACGCACTCGGTGCCTCGTCGCCGCCTTCGTAAATGGCCGTGGCGATGCCTGCCATCGACGGCAGGTAATAGCTGCGGAACCTGCACGCGACGTTCGCCGACAGCGCGCCGCGCATCGTGAGCCACATGACGACCTCGGAGCCTTCGCAGCCGCCGAGCGCCGCGTATTCGGCGATCGTCATCTCGGCCAGCCGTTCGGGATCACGTTCGAACAGATCGAGGAAGCGCTGGTCCCATTCGGGATTGTTGAAGCCGGCGCGCTCGCCGTGCACCTGATGCGAAAGGCCACCGGTTGCGACGACGACGACGCGCAGATCGTCGGGATAGCTCTCGATCGCGCGTCGCAGCGCCTGTCCAAGCCGATAGAAGCGGCGCGCGATCGGAACCGGGAACTGCAGCACGCCCATCTGCAGCGGGACGAGCCTGACCGGCCATTCGGGCTCGTGCGGACAGAGCATCGACAGCGGCGAGAAGCAGCCGTGATCGAGCGCGCGATTCTGGAAGAACGCCATGTCGAACTCGTCGGCCATCAGCGACTGGCCGATGTGCGCCGCGAGCTTCGGGTCGCCCTTGATCGGCGGCAGGTCGCGCGGGCCGCCGCCTTCGTCGGCGACGCGCCATTCGGGACCGACGCCGAGCGCGAACGCCGAGTAGTGATCGAAGAAGAACGACGTGACGTGGTCGTTGTAGATCAGGACCAGGACGTCAGGACGCTTCTCGGCAAGCCACGCCGCCAGCGGCGCGAAGTTCTCGAAGATCGGTGCCCATACCGGGTCGTCACGCTTGTGGCGGTCGTAAGCGAAGCCGATCGTCGGCGTGTGCGACGCCGCGATGCCGCCGATGATGCGTGCCATGGCCGTCGTTCCTCGATGCGTGCGATCGCTGCGCGCGATCGCCGACCATCCGGGTCTGACGGGCGCGCAGCGTGGTCGCGGTGCATTCGCGCCGATGTCCCGCGCCGATTGCTTGTCGGCGTGAGCGCGAACCGACGGCCATGATACCGATTGTCAATACGTTCGCGGTACCTCGTTCGCGTTGTCCGCCGGCGCCGACGCAAGCGACCTCGCAACGCCCGGTGACGAGGGCGGGAGCTGGAACTGCGACGATCTCGACGCCGCCGCCTGCATTTGCGCAAAGCGCTCGGCGAACGAGGCGTTTCCGACGGGATCATCGGGTGCGCCGGTCAACACCGGTGGGCCCGTCCAGGCGGTACCGGTGCCCGACAGGGACTGATACTGCTCGATCTGCGCGGCGAACACCTGCGCGCCCGTCAGCGGCTGGGCCACGCCGGTCGTGGCTGCGGCGAGGAGTGCCGCGATCGAACCCGCCTTCAACATGCTCTTCATGACGTAACTCCTGTTCCAAAGTGATGGACCGAATCGCGGGGAAGCAACCGACGACGCAAAATCGTCGGAGTCCGCGTTCAACGTCATTCGATGCGCAACCGGTTGCATTCGTGTTGCCGGATCGGTGCGCTCGGTTACCGTTGACATCGATGGAGCACCTTCGGCAACGGTTACCGCTGTAACAGGCGCTGCCGCCGGCGCGCTGCTGCGCGGCGTTACACTGCCAATCGAAGCGCCATGAGCAGCGAGATCGCGCCGCACGTCCTCGTCATCGACGACGATCCGGCAATGCGGGACCTGATCGCCGACTATCTCGGCGAGAACGAGCTGCGCGTGACGCGTGCGGCGACCGGTGCCGAGATGACGCAGGCGTTGTCGCAAAGCGCGATCGACGTGCTGGTGCTCGACCTGCGCCTCGCCGGCGAGGACGGCATGGACCTCGCGCGACAGGTGCGCGCCGAATCGGCGATCCCGATCATCATGGTGACGGGAAGGAAGGACGAGGCCGATCGGGTGATGGGCCTCGCGCTCGGCGCCGACGACTCCAACACGAAGCCATTCAGCCCGCGCGAGCTGCTCGCGCGCATCCGCGCGGTGTTGCGCCGCTCGACGATGCTGCAGGACCTGCTGCCGGCACGCGACGAGAAGCGGCGCGCGTACCGCTTCGCGGGGTGGGAGCTCAACCTGCGCACGCGCCGCCTGACGTCGCCCGACGGCGAGCGCATCGAGCTCACGAACGGCGAATTCAGCCTGCTGCAGGCGTTCTGCGCCGCGCCGCGGCGCGTTCTGTCGCGCGATCAGCTCCTCGAGCTTTCGCGGCTCAACCGCGCCGAGGTGTACGACCGCTCGATCGACGTGCAGATCCTGCGGCTGCGCCGCAAGATCGAGTCCAATCCGTCGCGTCCCGAGTACATCAGGACGGAGCGCGGTGCGGGCTACATGTTCGACGTGCCGGTGCAGGTGCTGCACTGACGGCGTGCCGATGCCTGCTTCGAGTCATCAGCGCTCGCCGATTCCCGATTGGACGCGGCCCGAGCGGCTGCGCCGCTGGGTCGTCGTCGTCGGCATCTTCGCCATCGTCGCGAACCTCGGCATCGATGCCTTCAGCCAGTGGCGCTCGTATCGGTTCGCGATCGACGACGCGAGCCGCGAGCTCGTCAACGACGCGCGCATCCTCGCGGCGCAAACCGAAGGCAGCCTGAAGACCGTCGACGTGCTGCTGCGAGAGGTCGCCGACGGACAGATGCGGGGTGCCGTGACGGCGCCGCCGAGCGACGTGAACGCGGTGCTCGCCGGACGGGTGCAGGGACTTCCGCAGCTGCTGTCGCTCACGGTCTTCGATGCGAACGGCGCGGAACTGTATCGGTCGCACTCGTCGGACGGCGACCCGAATCCGAGCGTTCGCGACCGCTC
>JAICLP010000309.1 GCA_025925475.1 Burkholderiales bacterium
CAACGTCGGACCGTCGCTCGCCGGTTTCGGCGACCGCGTCTACATCGCGGGCGTGCTGCGCAACAATCCCGAGAACCTCGTGACGTGGTTGCGCGACCCGCAGCAGGTCGTGCCGGGCAATGCGATGCCCGACCTTGGCCTGACCGACCAGCAAGCGCGCGACATCGCCGCGTATCTCTACAAGCTGAGATGAACGATAGTTTCGTCGCGGCCCCGCGCGGCCATTGGCGCGACTATCTCGAAGTGTCGAAGCCGCGCGTCGTCGCGCTGATGATGTTCACGGCGTCGGTCGGCATGCTCCTCGCGACAACGGTGGGAGTGCCGTGGACGGTGCTGCTCTTCGGCCTCTCCGGCATCGCGATGGTGGCCGCCTCGGCGGCGGCGATCAACCACCTCGTCGACCAGCGCATCGACGCGATGATGGCGCGCACGCGCCGCCGGCCGCTTCCGCGCGGGGTGCTGCAGTCGCGCGACGTGCTCGTCTACGCGATCGCGATGGGAACGATCGGCACGCTGTTGCTCGTCCGCTTCACCAATGCGACGTGCGCGGCGTTGACCCTCGCGTCGTCATTCGGCTACGCCGTCGTCTATACGATGTACCTCAAGCACGCAACGCCCCACAACATCGTGATCGGCGGCGCTGCAGGCGCCGCGCCGCCGCTCCTCGGCTGGGTCGCGGTCACCGGACACGTCGACTGGGGCGCGCTCGCGCTGTTCCTCATCGTCTTCGCATGGACGCCGCCGCATTTCTGGGCGCTCGCGATCCATCGCCGCGACGACTACGCGCAGGCCGGCGTGCCGATGCTGCCGGTCACGCACGGCGTGCGGCACACGACGCTCGAGATCCTCGTCTATGCGCTCATCCTGTTCGCAATTGCGCTCGTACCCACGTTCATCGGTATGAGCGGTCCCCTGTACTTCGTCGTCGCGGTGCTCGCCGGCGGCCGCTTCGTCTGGTATGCGTGGCGCCTCTGCAAGGGCGAGCTGCGCCTCGCGATGCCGATGTTCCGCTATTCGATCACGTACCTCGCGCTGATCTTCGGCGCGCTGCTGATCGATCACTATCGGTGATCTGCGCTGACGAGCGGCCGGCGAAGGTTGGCGATGGGAGAGTTCGCCAATGCCGACGACGCTGAACATGGGTGGTGAAGGCCCGATTGATTCGCCGCGAGCCGGCAGTCGCGGCGAGCACGCTCGCGCGCAGCCTCACGGCGCTGCAGGAAATCTTCGCCGAATAGCGACTGCGAGTCCGCTCGACTACGCGACGGCGATCTCTTCGCGCACCACATTCGCGGCTGGCGCAATCGACCTTCCCACCGCCTGCGCGACTGCGCGCAGCTTCGTCATCAGCGTCGAGAATTCGTCGATCGACAGCGCCTGATCGGCGTCGCACCATGCTTCGGCCGGGCACGGATGGACTTCAATCAGCAATCCATCGGCGCCGGCGGCGACCGCGGCACACGAAAGCGCCGGCACCATCCACGCCTTGCCGCCCGCATGCGACGGGTCGATGATCACCGGCAGATGCGTCTCCTTCTTCATGACCGCGACGGCCGTCACGTCGAGCACGTTGCGATACGCGGTCTCGAACGTGCGGATGCCGCGCTCGCAGAGGATGATCCGGTGATTGCCGCCCGCGGCGACGTATTCGGCGGCCATCAGCCATTCGCTGATCGTCGCGCTCATGCCGCGCTTCAGGATCACCGGCACGTCGACTTTGCCGACCTCCTTCAAGAGATCGAAGTTCTGCATGTTGCGCGTGCCGATCTGGATCACGTCGACGTCGTGCTCGAGGAACGTGTCGAGCATCCGCACGTCCATCAGCTCGGTGACGATCGGCAGGTCGTAACGAGCCGCTGCATCCTTCAGCATCGTCAGTCCCTCCACGCCCTTGCCCTGGAACGTGTACGGGCTGGTCCGCGGCTTGAACGCGCCCCCGCGCATCAATCGCGCGCCGGCCGACGCGACGCCCGCCGCCGCGGCCTGCATCTGCGGCACCGTTTCCACCGAGCAGGGACCCGCGATCACCTGCACTTCGCTGCCGCCGATGCGTGCGCCGCGCACGTCGACGATCGTGCTCGCCTTGTGCCATTCGCGCGCGACGAGCTTGTACGGCTTCAGGATGTGCAGCGACCGCTCGACGCCGGGCAGCGGATCGAACATCTCGGGATCGAGCCTTCGCTCGTCGCCGATGGCGCCGATCAGCGTGCGCTCGGTACCGCGCGAAATGTGCACGTCGAGCCCGTGTGACCGAATCTTCGCCTCGACGGCGGCGATCTCGGCCTCGCCGGCATCGGGTTGCATGACGATGATCATCTTTCTCTCCATGTCGTGACGTCGAAAAAAATCGGGCGGCCCTTTTGGAGCCGCCCGATCGTTGATTCCCTTGTCTGTTGCTTGCTACGGTCGCGTGCGGCCCTCGGCGTGTCCGAAGTAAAAATAGACGAAGCCCGACCAGGCACCGGTCAGCGGCCGCGACGCGAGTCGGACGAGTTCAGTCCTCATGTGTTGCAGTCTAGCACGCGCACCTGCGGCGGGCGCAAGGGGCACCCGCGCGAACGCTTGGGGCGCGGTGCCGTCCGGGACCAGAATGCCACATCCTATTGACCGCGAGGCGACATGTCTGCGCTCCTCTTTCACATGGTCGGCGGTGCACCCGATCCGGTGGCGCCGTTCAGCCATGCCGTCGAGGCCGACGGGTGGGTGTTCCTGACCGGGCAGATGCCGTTCACCGGCACGTCGAACACATCCGACTATCCCGACACGATCGAAGCGCAAACTCATCAGGTGATGCAGAACCTGCTTGCGGTGCTCAATGGTTGCGGACTCGGGTTCGAGCACGTCGCGGCGGTGCGCATCTTCCTGCGCCATTTCGACGAGCACTATGCGCGAATGAACGCCGTCTATGCGACGTACTTTCTCGCGGATCGCCGGCCCGCGCGCACCTGCATCGGCGTGACCGGGCTTGCGCGCGGCGCGCTCGTCGAGATCGACATGATCGCCCGAAGAACCTGATTGGGGTCAGAGACGAATTTCGCGGCGGGAAATTCGTCTCTGACCCCAATCAGGTTTTCGGCTGCTGTTTGCGCCAGCTCTCGATCTCGCGCTCGATCGCTTCGGCGACGTAGCTTCGCACCAGCTCGCCGAGCTCGCGATTGATCGTCTCGATCAGTTGCGCGCTCGCGCGCTCGACGATCGGCGCGAGTCGCGCGCCGAGTTGCTCGCGCAGTCCCGTGTCGGTGAAGAGATCGAGACGCTGCAGGACCTGCATTCGAATCTCTTCGGCGAGCGCATCCCAATCGCGGCTTTCCGCTGCAAGCGGTGGTGGCTCGGCAATCTCTCGGCCGTCAGGCTCGAGCAACGGTACCGCATCAATTGGGCCCGGTGCAGACGCTGCGCTCGGCGATGCAATCGGCGGTGCGTTCTCGTCGGGCGGCGGAATCTCGAGGATGAAGTCGTCGTCGAGAAACGGGACGCGGGCGCTCGGCGTCGCGGGCATCGGCTGCACGACGACGGCTTCGGCCGGTGGCTGCGCCGATTCGGTCTCGGGCGCGGCCTCGCGCTCGAGCACGGCCGGCGGCGGCAACTCGGCGGCGGCCGCCTCGGCTTCGGCGGCCGATGCCGGAAAAGCGTCGCGCGTTGCGCGCTCGGCAGTGTCCTCTACGGCCGCGACTTCCGATGCAGTTGGTTCGCGTAGCGGTGGTACGACGCCTGATCCCGGGGACGCGTCGTTGTCCGCGGGCCAGTCGAGCACCGCATCGGTCAGCACCGGCAAGTCACCGAGCGTGTCGAGCGACATTGGATCGGCATAGTCCGCGGCCTTGGCTGCCTCGGTCTCGGGCTCCATGACGATCGGATCCGCCGCGCCTTCCGCGGCCGGCAGTACCAACGTCGGAGCGACCGAGGTGTCGAGCGCATCGGTCAGCGTCGGGACGTCGCCGAGACGGCCCTTTCCTCGTTTGCGATTACGGCGCATCA
>JAICLP010000204.1 GCA_025925475.1 Burkholderiales bacterium
ACTGCCACGCCTTGAGCCCCAGGTAGACGAGCGCGAGGCCGAGCGCTGCGCCGAGGACGGACAGCGGCAACGACTCGATCGCGCCGAGCGCGCGACGCGGATCGCCGAGCCTGATCGCGAAGAAGAAGAGCCCACCCGCCAGCAGCACCGGCGCCATCACCGCTGCGGCCTTGCCGATTCTCACGGAGCGAGCTTGCCGGCAAGTCCCGAATCGAGCGTCGCGATGTCGTCGAGCGCGTTGTCAAGGTAGGGCACGACCGCGGCCGGCGTCGCCCACGCGGGCTGCACGTCGTCGTTCCAGCGGTTGCGCCAGCCGCTGCCCGCCGGCGCGATCAGCGAGCGACGCGCGAGCCATGCAAGGCGCTCGCGCGCAAGGCGCATCGGCGACGCGTGCGTCAGCAGCGGATCGAGCGTGAGACCGGCCTGCCGCGCGGCGTTGCCGGCATGGGCGAGCCAGCGCGCGAACGTCGGCGTCGTGAACACCCGCGGACCGACGGCAATGAAGCGGCTCGCGAGATGGCTGCACGTCACCGCCGAGAGGCGCAGGATCTCGATGCGCAGCCGCGCATCGAATTCGCGCCGGCACGCTGCGTCGAGCTCGCGCAGCGCCTGCCCGACGCCGACGACGGCACGAACTCGCCCGCTGCAAAGCGGATCGTACGAAAGCGCAACGGGCAGCACCGGTGGCGGCTTCGCGCAGCGCCGGTACACCTCCCATGCGCCGGCGCGCACGCAGCCGAAGCGGCCGCTGCGCGACGTCACGCCCTCGGGCGCGAGATAGACGACGCGGCCGGTGGAGATGAGCTCGACGAGCCGGCCGATCTGGCCCGAGATCGTCGCGCGAAAGCCGGGAACGAGCGCGCGAAGCACCTCGGGGCGAAGCCTGCGCAGACCCCAGTGGGCAAGCCGTCGCGGCCCCAGGCGGGAAGGTTCGATCTGGTCGACGCGCGCCGGCAGCGATCCCAGCACTTCCTCGAGCTCGCGCTGACCGCGTGCACTGAAGACGCGCCGCGGATCGGCACCGGCGAAGCCGGCGTTGCGCAGTGCCGCCACCGTTTCGGCGAGCGTGAATTCGCGGATGCGCCGGATCGGCTGAACGCGCAGGATCCTGAAGAGGCCCTCGAGCGGGACGTGGCCGAGCGCCCACGTGATCGGCCGCGGCCACGTCGAAAGCAGGTCGCCCACGAATCCGCGGCGGAACAGGTCCTCGCGCGCCGCGCAGAAGGGCAGCGGATTCAGGATGCGCAACCCGCGGCGCCGGCAGAGCGCCGCCGTCAGCACGGGCACGTCGCAGTCGCGCAGGTGATTCGAGACGACGAGCGTCCCCGGCTCGATGTGGAAGTCGGGCGGGATCAGCTCAGCGTTACGGACGACCGCGCGCACCGCGAGGTCGAAGCAGCACGCGGTCAACCAGGTGAACGGCGGATGCGGATCGAGCTCGGCGTCGGACAGCCAGTTGAACGACATGGATCGGTCAAGCGATCGGACCGTGCACGGCAAATGGTTTTGTTCATGGGGCGCGTGCGCGCCGGGCCTCCGTGTCCGAGCCGTCGCAAGCCGCGCGCGGCTCTTTCTCCGGGACATGCGTGGGACCCTTTGCAGCAGCAAAAAATCCGTTGGTGGCCGGCGCGTCCCCTCATCGCGCCGGCGCGGCCGTCGTCGCCCGGACGATCAGCTGCGTCTGCAAGCGCGCATGCCGCGCGGCGGATGCGGGTCCCGAAGCGTCGGTTCGCGAGGCGAGCAACAAATCGACCGCCACGCGCCCGGCAAGCTCGGTCGGCATGGCGACCGTCGTGAGCGGCGGCGCGCACATGGCCGCATACAGCACGTCGTCGCATCCGACGACGCTCACTTCGTCCGGCACGCGAATGCCGCGCGCGGCAAGGCGGCTCAGCACGCCGAGCGCCATCAGGTCGTTGAACGCGACGATCGCCGACACGTTGCCCGCGAGCGCGAGATCGGCGGCCTGGATGCCGCCCGAGAACTTGGGCTCGAACGGCCCGTATTCGACCAGTTCGACGTCGTGCGCGCGCGCGGCCGTTCGCAGGCCGCGGCTGCGCTCGTGGTTCGACCACGCGCTGCGCGGCCCACCCAGGTACGCGCAGCGCCGGTGGCCCAGCGCGAGCAGATGGTCGATCACCTGGCGCATCCCATGCGCGGCGTCCATCAGCACTCCGCGCACGTCCGGCAACCGGCGGTTGATCAGCACGAGCGGCGCCGCTTGTGCCAATTGCGTGATCTGCGCGTTCGTCGAGAACGGCGCGCAGACGATGACGCCGTCGACCTGCTTCGCCATCGTGTGGACGAGGTTCTGCTCGGCGGCGGGATCCTCGCCGCTGTCGCCGAGCAGCAGCGCGTAACCCGCCTGATGCGCGCGCGCCTGCACGCCGCGCACGACGCTCGGATAGAACGGATTCTCGAGGTCGGGCACGACGATGCCGAGATTGCCGGTCTTCCCGGTGATCAGGCTTCGCGCGGCGCGATTCGGATGGTAGTCGAGCGCCTTCGCCGCCTTGACGATCCGCTCGCGCGTCGACTCGCGTACGAGCTTCGGCGCCGAAAGCGCGCGCGAAACGGTGGCCACCGAAACGTGTGCGCGCCGCGCCACATCGTGAATCGTCGCCATGCGCCCGTTGTAAGTTTTTCAATACGGAAATCGATGGTAACAGCAGCGCCGGCATCGTTGACATCGCCTTCCGCGCGAGCCTAGACTGGCGCGACTGAAAAGGTTTTCATCGCCGCTGCTTCGCAGGCCTTTTCGGTGGCGTCCAATCTCAATGCGGGAAGCGTTCCGTGCTCCGCGCCATCCATCGGGGAACGACGCTTTTCGGCGAAGGAATATGAAAATGCCAGGCCACGAAGGAACAGCGTCGCGCTGTGCGGTCGCGCTGCTCGCGCTCGCCGGCGCCGGTATCGTCCATGCCGCAGGCGTCAATCCGTGCGATCCGCGAACGTACGGCGCCGCCGCCGATGGGGTCACCGACGACACGCAGGCGATCCAGACCGCGATCGATACCTGCGCCGCGCAAGGGGGCGGCACCGTGCCGCTCGATCACGGCACATTCCTCACCGGGCCGTTCACGCTGCGCGACCACATCTTCCTGCGCGTCGCGAAGGACGCGACGATTCTCGGCACGACGGATCAATCGCGTTACGTGCCGGCGTACATCGGCGCGCGCTATCGCGAGGACGAGGCGCTGATCTCGTCATCGAACGCGACCGACGTCGGAATCTTTGGCGCCGGCACGATCGACGGCCAGGGCGATGTCCTGTCGTCGAACGGCCAAAGCTGGTATTCGGCAGCCGGAGCGGCCACGTTCCCCTACGCCAGTTTTCCGTTCGCTCCGTCGAGCAATGGCCTGCCACGGCCGTGGCTCGTCGAGTTCTGGATGACCGACCACGTCGTCGTGCAGGGCGTCCACCTCGCGCGCTCGCCGATGTGGACGCTGGTGCCGCGTTATGCGAACGACGTGACGATCGCCGGCATCGGCGACTTCGCGCCGTCGACGTCGAAGAACACCGACGCCGTCGATCTCGTCTCGTCGCAGAACGTCACGGTCTCGAACGTCGATTTCGCGTCTGGCGACGACGACGTCGCGCTCAAGTCGGGGTTGCCCGCGCTGTACCAGGATCCGGCGCAGCCGCTGCTGCCAGCCGTGGCGACCGCCCATGTGGTCGTCGCGAACGCCAACTTCACGTCGGGGCACGGGATGTCGATCGGCAGCGAGGCGATCAACGGCGTCAACGACATCGACATCGAGAATGTCGCGCTCGCCAACACGTCGAACGGCTTCCGCATCAAGACCGGCCGCGACCGCGGCAGCGAGATCCGCGACATCCGCGCGACGAACCTGACGATGACGAACGTCGACCAGCCGATCGTCGTCAACTCGTACTATCCGGCGAGCAGTCCGCCCAAGTGCGGCACCGAAACGCAGCCGCAACCGGCCACGGCGACGACGCCGTACATCAGCAACGTCACGCTGACGAACATCGTCGCCGCCGGCGCCACCAAGCTGAGCTTCATCTCGGGGCTGCCCGAGTCGCCGGCGCTCGACATCGACCTCACGAACGTGAACGTCGGCCAGGCGTCGAGCAAGGTGCCACCGATGGATCTTCGCTTCATGACGGGCGCGTTCTCGAACGTGACGGTGAGCCCGACGTCCACCGGCACGAACTTCGGATGCGACGAAGACGTGCAGGTGACGGGCGAAAGCCTCCCGTGACACGCGCTCTCGTTCATCCCTCCATTCTCAACTTCCGGGACGGCAAACTCATGAAGATCATTCTGCGCCAGGCGCTCTCCACTGCCGCGCGCTCGCTCGCGCTCGCTGCGGTCGCGGTCGCGGCGTCGTCTGCGCACGCGGCCATCATCCTCGTGTCGAAGGGCGTCATCGACAGCGGTACCGATTCGACCGGCGTGTTCGGCGCCCCGGCCGACCTCGCGGGCAAGGCGTACAAGTTCACGATCACGTACGACGATTTCTCGACCGCGTACCACTCGTCCAGCGCGACGTTCGAGAAGGAAACGGGCCCGGTTACCGGCGCCGTCGGCGTCGTGGTCGATGGCCAGCCGTTCGCCGCGAACGTGACGCGCTCGTTCGGCGCGATGCTGTACGTGAACGACAACGGCGCGTTCAGCGAGTTGACCGGCTTCCAGAGCGGCAACGACGCAACGGGTCAGAACGTCTACGTGTCGCACGACCTGTCGAGCAATGCCGGCACCGTCGCCGGACCCGCGTTCGCGATGGCGTCCTACGCGGCGCAGGCCGGCGACGTGTCGCAGGTGACGTTCCGCACGAGCGGCGCCGAGGGTGGCGCATCGTTCACGGCAACGCCATCCGGCTCGTGGCTCGTCTATCCGCCGGCGCAACTCGTCGCATCGCTGACGAGCTACGTGTCGGGCGCGGGATTGCAGGGCGGCATCGCCACGAGCCTTCAGGCCAAGCTCAATGCGGCGCAAGCCGACCTCGCCGCGCGCAACGTCGCCAGCGCCGTGCAGGATCTTACCGATCTGATCGCCGAGACGCGCGCGCAAAGCGGCAAGCACATTCCGACGACGCAGGCGAGCTCGATCATCAGCCAGACGCAGGCGACGATCGATACGATCGGCATCCTTTACGGCTGAGAAACGAAGGCCACGCTCGCTGCGCCGGCAGGCAGCGAAGCGCGGCTCGAGGTGGGGAAGCTCATGAAGGCGCGCTTGCGCGCCTTCTCTTCACCAGAACTCGAACGATGCCTGCACGACCGGCGCGAAGCTGCGGCGGTGCGCCGGACACGGGCCATGCAGGTCCAGCGCCGCCAGGTGTTCCGGCGTGCCGTAGCCCTTGTGACGCGCGAATCCGTACACCGGATACTGGCGGTCGAGCTCGACGAGCATCGCGTCGCGCGTGGTCTTCGCGATGATCGACGCCGCGGAAATCGCCGGCACGTCGCGGTCGCCCTTGACGATCGCATACGCGGGACACGTGAGGTCGGGACAGTGGTCGCCGTCGATCAGCGCCTCGATCGGCTGCACCGTCAGCGCTTCGAAGGCACGCCGCATCGCGAGCAGCGTCGCACGGAGGATGTTGAGCGCGTCGATTTCGCCGACGTCGCTTGCGGCAAACGCCCACGCGATCGACTTCGTGCGGATTTCGGCGGCAACATGGTCGCGCGCTTCGGGCGTCATCATCTTCGAATCGCGCAATCCCCGGATCTTGCGTTTCGGATCGAGGATCACCGCCGCGGCGACGACGGGTCCGGCGAGCGGCCCGCGCCCTGCTTCGTCGATGCCCGCGATCAACATGGCTGGCGTGCTCCGGGGGCGGCAAGCGCGCGATCGAGCTCGCCCAGCACCGCGTCGGCGGCGATCGCGCCGGTGTCCACGGCGAGCTGCTCGCTCATGCGTCCGAACAGCGTCTCGATGCGCCTGCGCGTCACGGTATCGTCGAAGAGATTCAATGCAGCCTGCGCAAGATTGCCCGCAGTTGCGTCGTCCTGCAAGAGCTCGGGGACGACGAAGCGGCCGGCGAGCACGTTCG
>JAICLP010000294.1 GCA_025925475.1 Burkholderiales bacterium
CCCCGCGATCACCGCCATCGCCGCAATCGAATAGAGACCCCACGGGATGCCGCCGAACAGGTTCGTCGCGAGAATCGAATAGAAACCGACCGGGCCCGCGGCAACGACGTAGCCGAACGACAGCACCATCGGCGAGACGAAGCTCGGCACGAGCAGCAGCGGCTCGATGATGCGCTTGCCCGGGAAATCGGTGCGCTCCATCACGAACGCGAGCACGCCGCCGAGCGGCACCGCGATCACCGTCATGGCGGCGGCGATCATCAGCGAGTTGACGAGCGCCGACCAGAAATCGGGATCGCTGAAGATGAACGCGTAGGCATCGATGCCGACCTTCTTCGCGGCCTCGAAGAACGGCGCGTTGAGCAGGCTCTGATAGACGATCAGCGACAGCGGCGCAAGCACCGCCGCTGCCGTCACGATGATCGTCAGCGCGCGCGGGACGCCTGCGAGCAGCGTGAGGCCGCTGCGCTCGACTGCGACGGGGACCGTCGGTTTGAGGGTAGTGGCCATCGCCAGGTATCGTGGATCGGGTATCAGGTATCAGTACAGCGCGAGAGACCGATCAGCTTTGCCGATCCTGATACCTGACCTCTGATACCTGATCTACTTCCCGCTACCCGCCGCGACGTTCTTCTTCCAGTCCGACAGGAACTCGAGCCGCTTCTTCGGATCGAGCCACGTCGTGATCTCCGAGCTCACCGGGATCGGCTTGACGGCGTTCTTCCCGAGCTCCTTGTCGAGCGATGCCGCCGTGTACTCGGTCTCGACGTCCGTGCGGATCGAGAACAGCTCGACCGCGCCACCGATCATCTTCTGTCCGCGCGGCGACAGGATGTAATCGGTCCAAACTTTCGCCGCATTCGGATTTTTCGCGTTCTTGCCGATGAACATCACGCGCGACAGGATGAGCGTGTAGTCCTTCGGCAGCACGACGCCGAGATTCGGATCCTTCTTCGCGCGCACCAGCGCATAGGAGCCCAGCACGTTGTAGCCCAGCAGATGCTCGCCCGACGACACCTTCTCGAGCATGTTGCCGGTGCTCGCGTAGACGCGATAGTTCGTCGCGCCGAAGCCCTTCTCGAGGTCCTTCATCCCCGGGAAGTATTTCGAGTCCTGCACGACGAACATGAAGCCGACGCCGCTCTTCTCGATGTCGTACGTCGTGACCTTGCCCTTGAATTTCGCCGTGTCCGTGTTGAGCAGCTTCGCGAACGACGCGTGGTCGTGCGGGATCTCGTTGCCGGTGACGAGCCGCTTGTTGTAGATGAACACCGCCGGCTCGTACGTCGTGCCGTACGCCTCGTTCTTGTAGACGGCCCACTTCGGCAGCTTCGACGCCTCGGGCGACACGTACGGCATCGCCTTGCCTTCGTCGACGAGCTTCACCTGCAGGTCCATCGCAGAGCTCCACATGACGTCCGCGCCGCCCTGCCCGGACGCCGATTCGGCAATGAAGCGGTTGTACATCTCGGTCGAGTTCATGTCGTTGTACTCGACCTTGATGTCGGGATAGACGGCGTTGAAATCCTTGATCAGCGGCTGCGCAGCCTTCGTGTCGAGCGCGCTGTAGATGACCACCTTGCCTTCCTTCTTCGCAGCGGCGATCGTTTGCGCATAATCGGCCGGATAGCCGGGCGGGACGGTTTGGGCGAAGACCGGGGCGGCGATCGTCGCAAGGGCAACGAGCAGCAGACGTGGCGACATTCAATCCTCCAAAGGTTGACGTCTCCCGCCGTTCTTCTTGCCGCGTTGGGCGCGAATGGCCAACGGGTGGACGTTGCAGCGAACTATTCTATGCCGTAATTGGCCGCCGACGCCGTCCCGGCCGGAGGCCGGTCGTGCGCCCGGCTATTCGGCGGGCGCGCGGCAGGCGACAATGACGCCCATGAACGAAGCGAGCGAGGCAATGATGGATGCGGACCTGACGTCGTGGGTCGGGCGCAGCGATCGTACCGTTGACCGGGTGGGCCCGACTCCGGTGGCGGCGCTTGCGGCGACGCTCGATCGCGGCGATCCACCGCCGAAGGATGGCGACGTGTTGCCGCCGCTTTGGCACTGGCTTTACTTCCTGCCGTGCTATCGGACGTCCGAAGCGGGTCCTGATGGGCACGTGCGCCGTGGCGCCTTCCTGCCGCCGATCCCGTTGCCACGCCGCATGTGGGCGGGCGGACGGCTCACGTTTCACGCGCCGCTTCACGTCGGGGAAGCGATCGTGCGCGAGTCGCAGATCGTCGACATCAAGCAGAAGGTCGGGCGATCGGGCCTGCTCGCGTTCGTCGTCGTGCGCCACACGATCAGCGGCGAAGGCGGCGTTGCGATCGTCGAGGAGCACGACATCGTCTACCGCGACGAGGCGAAGACCGGCGAGCGTGCGAGCGCCGCTGCACAAGCGCCCGTCGATGCGGCGTGGTCACATGAAATCCATCCCGATCCGGTCCTGCTGTTTCGCTATTCGGCGCTGACGTTCAACAGCCACCGCATCCACTACGACCGCCGGCACGTCACCGACGTCGAAGGCTATCCGGGCCTTGTCGTGCACGGGCCGTTGATCGCGACGCTGCTCGTCGACCTGCTGCGTCGCGCGATGCCGCACGCGACGCTTCGCGCCTTCTCGTTTCGCGCGATGAGCCCCCTTTTCGACAGCGAGCCGTTCTTCGTCCGCGGGCAGCCGGCACACGATCAGGCGAGCGTTCGCTTGTGGGCGGCGTCCCCGCACGGCGCGCTCGCGATGGACGCGACGGCGACGCTCGCAGTCCCATGACCGCCGAGCCGCACGGCGAGATCCGTGAGGCGATTCGCGCGCTCGGCGCGCAGTTTCCGGACGAATACTTTCGCCGCATCGACGCCGAGCGGAGCTATCCCGAGGCGTTCGTCGATGCGCTGATCGGTGCTGGCTGGCTTTCCGCGATGATTCCCGAGGCGTACGGCGGGACCGGGCTCGGCCTCGGCGCCGCGTCGGTGATCATGGAAGAGATCAACCGCTGCGGCGGCAACGCCGGTGCCGTGCACGGGCAGATGTACAACATGGGCACGCTTTTGCGCCACGGCAGCGATGCGCAGAAGCGCACGTATCTGCCGAGCATCGCGGAAGGCACGCTCCGCATCCAGTCGATGGCGGTGACCGAGCCGACGGCGGGGACCGACACGACGAAGATCACGACGACCGCGGTGAAGCGCGGCGATCGCTACGTCGTCAACGGCCAGAAAGTGTGGATCTCGCGCGTGCAGCACTCCGACCTGATGATCCTGCTCGCGCGCACGACGCCGCTTGCCGACGTGAAGAAGCGCTCCGAAGGCCTGTCGATTTTCATCGTCGACCTGCGCGATGCGATCGGGCACGGGCTCACCGTGCGGCCGATCCGCAACCTGGTCAATCACGAGACGAACGAGCTTTTCTTCGACAATCTCGAGATCCCCGCGGAGAACCTGATCGGCGAGGAAGGGCAGGGCTTCCGCTACATCCTCGATGGCCTCAACGCCGAGCGCACGCTGATCGCAGCCGAGTGCATCGGCGACGGCTACTGGTTCATCGATCGCGCGGTCAGGTACGCGAATTCGCGGGTGGTCTTCGATCGTCCGATCGGCAGGAACCAGGGCGTGCAGTTTCCGATCGCCGACGCGTATATCGAGATCGAGGCCGCCAATCTGATGCGCTACCGGGCCTGCGATCTGTTCGACGCGCAGCAACCGTGCGGTGCCGAGGCGAACATGGCGAAATATCTGGCGGCGAAGGCGTCGTGGGAAGCGGCCAACGTGTGCCTGCAAACACACGGCGGCTTCGGCTTCGCGGCCGAATACGACATCGAGCGCAAGTTCCGCGAGACGCGCCTGTATCAGGTGGCGCCCGTCTCGACGAACATGATCTTCGCGTACGTCGCCGAGCACGTGCTCGGGTTGCCACGTTCGTTTTGAAACCGAAGTAGGGTCAGAGACGACTTTCGCTTCAGGAAACTCGCCTCTGACCCTAGTCCGCCGTCGCGCTCTTGTTCGTCTTCATCGCTTCCTGCAGCCGCTTCTGCGATGCGACGTCGGCCGTGCGCTTGCCGGCGATCATCTCGGTGATCCAGTTCACAAGCAACTGCGTGTATGACTGACGCCAGGCGGGGTCGGTGAGAGCGTGGTCGGCGTCGTCGATGATCCGGTAAGTGAGGGACCGTGCGCCGGCGAA
>JAICLP010000131.1 GCA_025925475.1 Burkholderiales bacterium
CGCCGTACAATGCTAACGTCATAACTGCACCAGTCTGAAAAGGGCAAACCCGGCGAAAGCCGGGGGCGCAAAGTCACCGGTCTACCGGACCCAAAGGGTCCCACGACAGCGGGATTGCCGGACTGATCGCCAACGGCGGCGCTCGTGATCAGCGCTGCCCGATGCGAGGTTCCAGTTGGCATCGACGCGCCTCGCGCGTCGCTTGCTGCCGGCTGGGCGCCGTCCATTCCGCTTCGCGGCCCGTGGGCAATTCTTGCACGGCTCGGAGAGGCATTACATGCGACGGCAAACACGCACCATCGGCAGCCAACCGGCTACACGCAACCGCTCGCCCGGCATTGCCGGCGACCTGCGCTGGCTGCTCCTCCTGACGCTCGCGATCATCGTGAGCTCGCTCTTGAGCGGTCCTGCGGCAGGCGCAGGTCCGCTAGGCAACAGCGACGGCCCTATCGTTTCCGCGCACGGATCGCCGCATGCGGCCTACGCGAGCGGACACATCCTCGTCGGGAGCAGGGCTTCGAGCGACGATGCAGTGTTCGAGAAGGCGCTCGTCAAGGGCGGCGCGCATTCGCTCGGCAAGATCGCACAGCGCGTGCACGTCGTCGACGTCGCGCCGGGTGACGAGGAAGCCGCTGTCGCGCGGCTGCGCGCCGATCCCAACGTCGAATTCGCGGAAGTCGATCGGCTGATACCGGCGGCGGGCGTGACGAATGATCCGATGTCGGGCAATGAATGGCACCTGACGACGGTGGGCGCGCCGACCGCATGGACCTACTCGACGGGTGCCGGCATCACGATCGCGATCCTCGACACCGGGGTCGACGGCACTCATCCGGACCTCGTGGCGAACATGGTCCCGGGCTGGAATTTCTACGACAACAACAGCAATACGCAGGACGTGAATGGCCACGGTACGACCGTCGCCGGCGCGGCGGCGGCGGTCACGAACAACAGCGTCGGCGTCGCATCGATCGCAGGATCGGCGAAGATCATGCCGATTCGCATCGCCGATCCGACCGCGTATGCGCTGTGGAGCACGGTCGCACAGGGCATCACGTACGCGGCCGATCACGGCGCGCGTGTCGTCAACCTGAGCTACGAAGGAGCGTCGGCAAGCTCGACGATTCAGCAGGCGGCGAGCTATCTGCGCTCGAAGGGCGGCGTGCTGTTCGTCGCCGCCGGCAATACGGGCGCCGTCGACAATACGCCTCCCACGGATCTGATGATGGTCGTCGCGGCGACGCTGCAGGACGACTCGCACGCGAGCTGGTCGACGTACGGCTCGTTCGTGGATATCTCCGCACCGGGTTACAACATCATCTCGACGGCGCCGGGCGGCGCGTACTGGTATTGCTGGGGCACGTCGCTTGCAACGCCGATCGTTGCCGGGACGGCGGCCCTGATTCTCGCCAAGCGTCCCGACTTTTCGCCGTCGCAGGTCGATGCGGCGCTCAAGTCGACCGCCACCGATCTTGGTACGCCAGGACCGGACGTCTACTTCGGCGCCGGTCGCGTGAACGCCGCGGCGGCGCTGCAGCAGGCGGCCGGCGCCGCGCCCCCGAGCCCGTCCGATACGACGAAGCCGTCCGTTGCGATCGCATCGCCGACCGGCGGCACGGTTTCGGGCATCGTGACGTTCGGCATCAACGCATCCGACAACGTCGGCGTGACGCGCGTCGAGTTGCGCGTCAACGGCGCGCTGATCGCGACCGATACGGCGGCGCCGTGGCAATTCGGCTGGAACTCCGCAAGCGTTGCCAACGGCAGCGTGAGCGTCACCGCGACGGCTTACGACGCGGCCGGCAATTCGGCGGTCTCGTCAGCCGTGACGCTCAACGTGTCGAACGCGACGATCGCCCCTGCTGATACGACACCGCCCACCGCCGCGATCGCGTCGCCGACCGGTGGCAACGTGAGCGGCAGCGTGAAGGTGAGCGTCAATGCGAGCGACAACGTTGGCGTCACCCGCGTCGACTTCGTCGTCAACAATGCAGTGCTTGCGAGCAGCAACGTCGCGCCGTACGCATTCACCTGGAATACGAGCGCGTACGCCAACGGCGCCGCCACGCTCGCGGCGCGTGCCTATGACGCCGCCGGCAATGTCGGGACGTCGGCGAACGTCGTCGTCAACGTGGCGAACTCGACGGGCGGTCCCGCGGTCAGCGATACGACACCGCCGGTCGTCACGATCTCGAGTCCGCTCGCGGGCAGCGTCGTTTCGTCGACGATCACGGTACGCGCGAGCGCAACCGACAATTCGGGCAGCGCGGGGATCACGATGAAGCTGTACGTCGACGGCGCGCTCGTCACATCGGTCCGTGGCGCGTCGCTTTCGTACAAGTGGAATCCCCGCAAGCTCGCGTCGGGCGCGCACACGATCAAAGTGACGGCAACGGACGCCTCGGGCAACATGGGATCGCAAGCCGTGCAAGTGGCGCACTGACACAGCCAGCAGCAACGCAAAGGCGCGGCGTGTCCGCGCCTTTGTCGTTCATGGGCTCATGCGAACGTCGGGTTCGCCGGACGGCGCGCGAAAGCCGAAGGCGAGGCGCCCGACGATCGGTGCGCGGCGGAAGATGCGCAGCCACCCGTGGCGCTCGATCCACATCGCGTAGCGAACGTAATCGGGGTCGCTTGCAAGATGCCATTCCTCGGTCTTCGCGCGCAGGAAATAGATCAGGTTGACGCCGAGCAGCATCGCGCAGCGCGGTAGGGTGTCCCACAGGTTGTCGCGCGGCAGGAACGGCACCGAGATCATCCACCAGGTCAGGTTCTTTGCGATGTAGGCGGGATGCTTGGTGAAACGGTATGGGCCGTTCGTGATGATTCCGCGATTCGTGAGATTCGAGAAGCGCGCCGCGAAGATGACCGTCGCCCAGACGTAGACCGCGCTCAGTACGAGGATGCCGCTGCCCCAGATCGCGAATAGCCACGGCCTGTACGCGAGCCAGGCGTTCCACGGGTAACCGGTGCCATAGGGCAGGTAACGATAGGTGATCGACGACCAGAACGGCGGGTAGCAGGCGAGCGCGACGAGCCAGCCGAGCATCGTCGGCTCGGCGGAGCGGATGTGCGTATCGGTGATGCGAAACGCCATGGCGTAGCCCAGCGTGCCGATGCCGACGTCGACGAGGTAGATCGCGCGGTACAAAAAGTCGTATGCATTCGCGAAGGAGCCGACGGCGCCGAAGTCGAAGACGAACAGCCAGCGCAAATCGTCGCAAAGGAAGATCCACATGAGCGCCATGAAGAAGCCCTTGATCGCCCAGCCGAGCAGGTGCTGGACGATGACGCGGCGATCGACGGCGCGAAAGCGCAGCAAGACGAGCGCTCCCATCTGAAAATAGCCATCGTGCGGCGCACGCATGTGCCGGTCGACGAAATGAAAGTAGGGCAGCGCGACGACGGCCCACGGGATCGCGATCAGCCGCAGCGCGTGGAAGTAGTCGGCGAAACTGCCGTCGTGGTACTGCGGCAGCAGCGCATACGCCGCACCGACGAGGCCAACGGATGCGAGCAGACCCAGGTACTTCGTGAGCGTCCGTCGCCACGACGGATCGTCGTAGCCGAAATCGAGCCCCGTCGACGGCCGCAGGTACACGCGTTGCCAGCCGAGGTCCACGGCGAATATCGCGAGCGTCGTGATCGCGATGACCAGCATCGCACTCGGCACCGCATCGTGCGCGAACGGGCGCACGACGACGACGAACGCGAGTGTTCCGAGGAAGGCGATCGCAGCGGCAGCCGCGACGATCGCGTGCGTGGCCGAGCGCGGCAATTCGTCGCGGGCTTCGTCCGCCAGTCCGTCGCGCCAGCGGGGAGCATCCGGGCGAACGCGGGCAGCATCGGGTGAATTCATTGCGGGGAGGCGATCATGGCTGCGACGCGCCGGTTCGCGCGTCGCGGGTCAGGCGAACCGCGGTATGCAGATGCAATGGTAGCCGTCGCGCCGGCGGACGGTCAAAAAAGCGAAGAGGGCCCCAGGGCCCTCTTCGTCGGTCGATTCAACGTCCGCGTGCGAGCGAGTGCGCGCACCTCCTCCGGAACGGTCGACGCTTCTTCCTGATCTAGCCGCGCTTGGACGACGCGCGACGTCCGAGCGCGATGATCGTCAGGCCGAGGCCGAGCAGCGCGAGTGTCGCTGGTTCGGGAACCGTGCCGCCGGTCGTCGTGCCTGGCCCGCCCGTCGTGGTTCCGGGGCCCCCGGACGTGGTGCCCGGGAGGGTGGTATCAGGGCCCGTGCCGAAGTTGAAGACGACATTGCTCACCGTCGTGTCTCCGGTGACGCCAGGCACGCTCAAGGTGAACGTGCCGGTGCCCTGTATCGACGGGTTGTGCACGTTGATCGAGCTGTTCGCGTTCGGGTAGGAGGCTGCCATCCCTATGATCAGATCGATTGGCTGTCCGCCGACCGCGGCATTACCGGCCGTTTCGAGCGTTATCTCCCCGGTCGAGGAATCCAGCGCGACGCCCCAATGGCTGATCGTGCCCGTGGCTGGGGTCACCGTACCGTCGGTTGCGATATTGATCAGCGTTCCTGTCGAGCTCGTAAGGTCGGCCGAGGAGGGTATGTCGCTGAGCATGAACTCGATGCTCGATACCTCCTGACCAATTGAAGTCGGGTTGGTTATGAGACTCGTCAGGTCGATGACGACTTGGTCGGAAGAGGTTGTGATCGTGGCTGCAGCGCTGAGCGCGCCGTCACTTCCGGAGCCGGACGCGTTGAACGTCAGTATGTCGGCGTGCGCACCGGATGCTAGGGTTACCGCCGCGAGTGCGGCGAACAACGGGGTTTTGAATTTCATGGCGGTGCCTTTCAGGCTGCGGTTTGGCTTTCACAGCGGTGTTTCGCAAGAAGCACGCCACTTTGTACGCTACTGATTTGTTGAAGATTTCAATTTGTTCACGCGCTCACATGTTAAAGCGTTCGACGCTCGCAGCGTTGTACGGGCCGGGGTCAAAGCGCTGTATGGAGGTATAAGTCGGGGGTGCCCGGAGCGCCAAAAAGCCGAGGGCCCCGGCGGGGCCCTCGCTGATAACGACATTCCGTTAACGACATTCCGTTGCGAGCTTGCTCGTGCTCCTCCTCGGGGATCGCGATTCGTCGACCTACCCGCGACCAGACGTCAGTCGACGTCCGAAAGCAAGCATCATGAGGCCGAAGCCGAGTAGTGCCAGCGTCGCCGGTTCGGGTACCGTGCCACCGCTCGTCGTGCCGGGTCCGCCCGTCGTGGTGCCCGTGCCACCGCTGGTGGTGCCGGTGTTGCCGTATGCCACGCCGGTGTTGGCGCCCGCAGTGCACGAGCCATCGGACGCAATGTTCTTGCAGATATCGACGGCGAACGTCGCCGTGCCGTTGCTGATGAAACTCGTCTCAAGCAGGCCGGTAGCCGTGAGGTCGAACGTCAACGGACCAACGAATGGCGCGTTGCCGCCGTTGCCGCATACCGCCGTCGTGCAAGTCAACCCATATTGAAAGGTGCCCGCTCCATCATTGGAAATGGGCGACGTGGTATTGAAAGCGAAGCCTGTCGTGAGATTCGAGAAGTTCGACGCCGAGAGCGCAGCAATGCCGCTATCGAGCGAGAACGTGAAGGGCTGCAGACCGGTGTTGACGAAGCCGACCCCTGAGGCCAGGTCGACGGTTACGCTCACCTCGTCGGTCGCGACCTGGTGGACGGTGACCGTGCCATAGTTGCCAGAGCCGAGCGAGCTGGCGCTGTCCAGCGTGAAGATGAGGTCGGCCGATGCCGGCACAGCCACCAGCGACAGCCCAAGAGCAGACAGTGCGGTAACAACAACCCTTTTCATGACGTCTCCCGTTTGTCGGATTTGGACAATTTCGGCGTCATGAAAGCAACCGTCGGACCAGAGACGCAAGTGGCTGAAAACACGCTACTTTGTTGTAGTGTTCACCCGATAAACGTTTGGTTTGTAAAAGTTGCCGACACTACTGATTCAAGCCGAGTTGCCGGCCTGAAATCGCTGGTGCCGGGAGAGGGAGTCGAACCCTCACGGTATTTCTACCGGCGGATTTTGAGTCCGCTGCGTCTGCCATTCCGCCACCCCGGCCTCTCGTTTCGCCACCATTCACCCGCTCGAAGAGGCGACGAGCATTATCGCGCACCGCTCGACGAGTCGGGCGAGCGTCGCGTCAGACATGCATCAGCGCGAGCCCGCCGATCACGACGGCAATCGCGCCGGCCGCATAGGAAACGAACTGCAGGCGGCGGCTGCGCGTCAGCAGCGTGATCGCGGCGAGCGCGATCGCGACCTGCGTGAGCGTCATAGCCTGCGCCCAGCGGTGATGGACGTGCATCGCCGCTTCGCTTGCGGCCTCCAGCTCCTCCGAGCGCTTCTCCTTCTTCTGCGCGTCGGCCATGATGTCCTGCTTCTCCTTGTTGTAACGCTCGGCCTCGGCCTTGAAGCGCGCGCTGGCATCGCCGGTGGCGAGCGCCGCGCCGAGCTCGGCGAGGTTCTGCTTGCTGCTCTTCGCCTGGTAGTAGTTCCACTGGTCCGAAGCCTCGGTCCTGCGGATTGCCGAGTCGTTCTTGTACAGGAGGGCGTCGTTCTGCGTCTCGCCGACTTCGTAGCTGAAAAGCGCACCGATGGTTGCGAGGATCGCGGTGACCACCGCGATGCGTCCGGAAAACGGATCGCTCGAATGCGCCGCATGCTCGACTGCGTGATCGTGCGGCCCGTGCACGTGGAATTCCTCGGCCATCGGTTTGTCTCCCTCGTCTTGTCTCAAGTGCGTTCGTAGGTGACGAACGCGTACGAAAACGCCTGCTCGCCTTCATGCACGTGCGCCTCGCGCGACGTCTCGCGCCATTCGCGCGGATCGAGCGGTGGAAACGTCGCATCGCCTTCGAACGCGCGCGCGATCTCCGTGATGTGCGCAGTGCGCGCGACCGGCAACGCGGCGCGGTACAGTTCGCCGCCGCCGATGACGAACGCGGGCGGAGGATAGGCGACTCGCGAAAGCGCGTCTTCCAGCGACGAGGCGATCGTCGCGTCCGCTGCGCGATACGCGTCCTGCCGGGTGACGACGATGTTCTGGCGCGAAGGCAATGCGTGCGGAAGCGACTCCCACGTTCGCCGGCCCATGATGATCGCGTGGCCGGTCGTCAACGTGCGGAAGTGCCGCAGGTCCTCGGGCAGACGCCACGGCAGCCTGCCGTGGCGGCCGATGACGCCGTTGGCGGCGACGGCGGCGATCAGCGCGACTGCGTCGCGCAATGCCTGCATGCCGCGCGCAATGCGTTGCTTTCGCACGGCGGCGGCAAAGCCGGATGCAAGCGACGCGGCAGTGTCATAATCCGTCGATTATAGCCAGCGCGCCGGTCGCGGCGCTCGCCTTTCCCGCGTGTATTACCCGCGCTCGTTCCTCAAGTTCATCCTGCTGGGCTTCCTGCTCGTAAGCCTTCCGCTCGTCTACGCGCTGGCGGAGATGATCCTGTCGCTCGACCGTCTCGAATCGCAGGGACGCCAGGAGGTCGTGCAGGCCGCGCAGGCCGGGCGCACGAGCCGTCTTCTCTACGAGCAGGCGACGACGCTCGAGCGCATCGCGCGCCAGCATCTGATCCTCGAGGACAGCGCGCTGCTCGACGAATACGCGAAGCTGCGCGAGGAGTTCCGCCAGACGACGAACCAGCTCGCCTCGCTGCCGCTCGAGCCCGGGTCGCAGCAGACGCTCGAGAAGCTCGCCGACCGCGAAAGCCGGCTGCATCAGCTGTTGACTGCGCCGCGGCGCGGCTCGGAAACGGCCGACGAAATCGCCGACGGCTACTCGAAGCTCGTCGACGGCGCGCAGTCGATGCTCGCGGCCAGCAACCAGCTCACGCAACGTGCGATCGAGCGGCTGCAGGAAACGGCGACGCAGGGCCGCGAGAAATGGATCTACATGGCCCTCGCGACGGTGGGCATTGCGATCGCGCTCGCGATCGTCTTCGCGACGCTGATCGCGCGGCCGATCCGCCAGCTCGATCTCGCGATTCGACAAATGGGCAGCGCCGACTTCACGCACGCGATCCGCGTCAGCGGCCCGCAGGACCTGCGCTACGTCGGCCAGCGCCTCGAATGGCTGCGCGGTCGCCTGTCGGAACTGGAGCAGCAGCAGGCACGCTTCCTCCGCCACGTTTCGCACGAGCTCAAGACGCCGCTCACCGCGGTGCGCGAAGGCGCCGAGCTGCTGCGCGATGACGTCGGCGGCAAGCTGACCGGCGAGCAGCGCGACATCGTGCGCATCGTGCGCGA
>JAICLP010000123.1 GCA_025925475.1 Burkholderiales bacterium
GCGGCTGCCGAAAATGCGGGTGAGGATATTGATCATCGCGAAGAATGAAGCTTGGCGCGGAGAGGGCAAAAAGCAAGGGGTGAGGACCGCCTCACCCCTCGTCCGGCCATCGCTTCCCGACAGGAGGCGAAAGCCCTTGCAACGCGACCGGCCGCGCCGCAGTGCGTTCGACCGATCGCGCACCGAAAGTGCCGCGACCCCGGCGGATTTGCGCGTACGACCGGGAAGCCGGCTGCATGTTCAACGGTGCCACCGGCGACGGTGCTGCCAGCGTCGATCGGCGGCGATTCTAGCACGCGGGACGCCGCGGAAACGAGCGCGTTCGGCGCCGCCGAGCGCGATTGCGCGACGTGCCAAAAACGCGTTCGCCCGCGAAGGACGCAAATCCGCGCGGTGCCAGACGCCGTCGCTTGCGTGTGCTCGACGATAATGGCGGCCATGCCATTGCCGATCCGCGATCCTTGAGCCGCAGGGCGCCGCACCAGCCGCTCGCCCGGGTGCTGGCATCCGATGCGCAGCTCGCGTCATGGACCGCGCGCCATCGCGACGAAGCGGCGCTGACGCGGCTCGTGCGCAAGCACCTGCCGCGCGCGATCGGCGAGCGCGTCCGCGTCTGCGACGCGCGGCAGGGCGTGCTCGAGCTGGCGGCAGGTGCGGGCGCCATCGCCGCTGCGCTTCGCCACCGCGCGCCCGATCTGCGTGCGGCGCTTGCGCGCGAAGGCCACGTGTTTGCCGACGTGCGGATACGCGTGCAGGTCGCCGGATCGATGCTGCCGCAAAGCGTGGGACAGCGGCGGACCTGGGACAGCCGCGAAGCGACGCCGCTCTTCGATCTCGCCGATCGGCTGCCTGCGGGCCCACTGCAGCAGGCGCTTCGGCAATGGTCGCGCCGCACCCGCGGCCGATAGTCGGGGTGCGGGCGGGGATTGCCGCATAATCGCGCGTCGATCGCAAGGCGCGTGTCCATGCCCGATCCAGCGCAAGTCAGCCGCAACGCTGCCTGTCCTTGCGGCAGTGGCCAGCGGTTCAAGCATTGCTGCGGACGCGAACCGTCGACAACGGCAGCGGCGACGCCGACGCGTTATCAGGCGCTCGCCGCGCATCGCGCAGGCAGGCTCGGCGAGGCGGAGATTCTCTACCGGCGCGCGCTCGAGCAGGACCCGGCCGACGTCGACTCGCTGCACATGCTCGGCACGGTCGTCTACGAGCGGATGCGCTATCGCGACGCGCTCGCGCTGCTCTGGGATGCCGCAAAGCAGACGCAATGGGCCGTCCCGGCGATCCGTCACAATCTCGGGCTCGTGCTCGGCAAGCTGCTGACGAGCGAAGCGAACGCCCGCCAGGCAGCGCTGCTCGACGCGTTCATTGCGCGCCGGCGAACGGCTCGTCCAGCACACGTCGACGGCGACCCGCTCGTCAGCGTGATCATGCCGGCGTACAACCACGCGCGCTACGTCGAACAGGCCATCGCGTCGGTCGCAGCCCAGACGTATCCGCAGATCGAGCTCATCGTCATCGACGACGGCTCGACCGATGCCACGCCGGAAGTCATCGAGCGATCGCTCGCCGCGTTCCCGCGGCCATCGCGCTTCGTGCGGCGCGACCATCGCGGCGCGCCGGCGACGCTGAACGAGGGTGCCGGACTCGCGACCGGCCGCTATCTCGCGTTCCTCAGTTCCGACGATTGCTTTACCGCCGACCGGATCGCCGCGCTCGTCGACGAAATCGCGCGCACGGGCTCGCAGTGGGGCTTCTCGCTCGTTTCGCAGGTATTCGACGGTGCGCAACCGGCCGCCGACGCAGTGGACATCCAGCAGAGGCAGCGGAACGTGCTCGGGTCGGCGCCGCCGAGCTTCATTCTCGTCGAGGTCAACGTGCCGCTGTCGAGCGGCAATCTGTTCGTCGAGCGCGATTGCTTCGCGGCGGTCGGCGGCTTTCGCGATGTTCGCGAACATCACGGGTGGGACTTCTGTCTTCGCGCGAGTGCGCATTCGGAACCCGTCGTCATCGAGCGGCCGCTGTATCGGTATCGGCTGCACGCCGGCAACGCGACGTCCGCGTCGAAAGCGCAGGCCGATGCCGATCGCGTCATCGGCGAATTCCTCGACGCGGTGATCGCCGGACAGGCGCGCGACGCGACGAACGATCTTTCGCCGTGGCGGCCGGAGAATCGAAACCTCCTGCTGCGCCAGGTGCTGCGCCGCTGCAAAGGTGCGCTCGTGCCGGTCGCCACCTTGCGCGCGCTCGCCGATTCCTGGCGTACCGCGGCCCCGGCGACACACGTCGAATCCGGGCGTGCCGACGACAGGACGGCGCTCGTCGTGCTCGGGATGCACCGCAGCGGTACATCCGCGCTCGCCGGCGTGCTGAATCTGTGCGGCGCGCACCTGCCCGCCAAGGTCAAGCCGCCGAAGATCGGCGTGAATCCGAAGGGGTTCTTCGAGGCGGAGGCCGTGCTCGACCTGAACGTTCGCCTGATGCGGCAACTGGGCGGCGACTGGTGCCATGTCCACTTTGCCGTGCCCGAGGACGGCCCCGTTGCCGACGAGTTCCTGGCCGACGCGCAGGCAGTGATCGCGGCGGAATACGAAGGCGAGCGCCTCATCGTCGTCAAGGATCCGCGGATCTGCGTGCTGGCGCCGCTATGGCACCGCGCGCTTCTCGAGGCGGGCTACCGTCCGGCATACGTCGTTCCGATTCGCAGTCCGCTCGAAGTCGCGCAATCGCTTCGCGCGCGGGGCGACATGTCGATCGACGACGGACTCGCGCTGTGGCGCGCGTACATGGAAAGCGTCGTCGCGTTTGCGGATGCTCACGAGGACGTTCTGTTCGTCCAATACGCCGAACTGCTCGACGACTGGGAAGCGGTCGTCGAACGCATCGGCTCGCGCCTTCGCGTCGCACTCGACGCCGGCAAAGGCGAGAAGATCCGCAGCTTTCTCGAGAAGGACCTGCGCAACCAGTCGGCCGACGACGAAGCGCTCGATGCGCGACTCGAAGGCGAGGCCGGTGGAGCGATACGCCGCCTCTACCGCGCCTGCCTCTCGCGCTGCGATCTCGACGCGCGCAGCGCGCCGCGCTCGACCGCTGCCCGATTGCCGCAACGCATCGATTTCGCGATGCAACCCACGCGCGAAAGCGCGTGCTTCGTGCTGTGCATCGAGAACAACGCGATTCGCGAGCAGGCGTTGCTGTTCTGCCGCAGCATCCGCCGCTTCGCCGGCCGCCTCGCCGACGCGCAGATCCTCGCTTACGCGCCACGGCCGGGATTGGGCGTCGACGAAGAGACGCAACGCACGCTTCGCGAACTCGACGTCGAATACATCGACGCACCGCTCAACACGTCGTGTCCTGAATATCCGCCGGCCAACCGCGTCTTCGCGGGCGCCCACGCCGAGGCGCATGCGAGCGCCGACTTCGTGATCGTCTGCGACAGCGACAGCGTATGGCTCGACGAGCCCGAGCTTCCGGTCGATGCCGATGCGGCCGTGCGGCCCGTCGATGCGAAGGGAAGCGCCACGCGCGGTGCCGGCGATCGCTTCGAGGCTTACTGGGCCGATCTCGCGCATTGCGCCGGCGTGTCGCTCGACAGGCTTCCGCAGGTCACGACGACGATCGGCCAGGAGCGCATCCGCGTGTCGTACAACGGTGGCTTCGCAATCGTGCGAAGACGTGCCGGGATCCTCGCCCGCTGTGCATCGCTTTTCGCGATGTCGGTCGAGGCCGGCATCCGGCCCTACCGCGACAGCGGCATCGACATCGTCGCATCGACGGGTCGCGTCGGGCGCGCGGGCAGCGAGTATTGGGGATCGAGCCAGACGGCGCTGACGCTCGCGATGTGGTCGATCACCGAGCGGATCGCCCATTACCCCGATTGCTACAACCTTCCGTTGCACCTCGTCGCGTCGCAAGGAGAGATCGACCCGCGCTGGCTCGCGCGGCCGCCCGTGCACGTGCACTATCACTGGATGTTCGACGCGCGCCATCACGAAAACGCGATGGACCTGCTCGCGCGGCTTCGTGTGCCGGCCGACCGGCGCGCGTGGCTGCTCGAACGCACGCCGTTTCACGACAAGGCAAATCGGGATCGGAGCCCGGCGGCGATCAGCGCTCCGGGCAATGCATGAAGGAGTCCTAGATCTTCGGCGTCTCGTCGCCCTCGTAGAGCCGCTCGACGAGGATCACGACGACCGACATCATCGGCGTCGCGAGGATCGCGCCGATCACGCCGAACAGCAGCGCGAAGATCACGATCGACAGCACGGCGAGCGCCGGCGGCAGCGCGACGGCCCATCGCTGGATCAGCGGCTGCAACACGTTGCCTTCGAACTGCTGGATGCCGAAGCACAGCAGGCCGACGTAGAGGGCGTCGGCCGGACTTTGCGTGAACGCGAACAGGATCGCAAAGACGGCGAACGCAATCGGGCCGAAGAAGGGAACGAACTCCGTGATCGCGGCGATGAGGCCGAGCGACAGCGCGAGCGGAATACCGATCAGGTAGAGGCCGATGGTCGTCATCACGCCGATCGTCAGCATCGCGATGACCGCGCCGACCAGCCAGCGTCGAAGCCCGTGGCCGGCCGCGGATAGCGCTTCGCCGATGCGACCGCGGTAGGCGGGCGGTGCAAGGCGCAGCGTTCCCTGGAAGTACGACCGCGGGTTCGCGGCGAGGTAGAGCGCGAGCACGAGGACCAGCGCCGCATCGAGAAACACGTTGCTCGCGACGCCGGCCGCGCCGGCCACGCGCAGCCACGGAATGCCGCCATCCTTGATCGATTGCCACGTCCCGGAAAGCAGCGACGCGAACGGCGTCTTCGACAACCAGTCGGTCGCGGCGCGAAGCGCCTGCGGCAGCGCGTCCCACAATCCCGCAAGCTGACCGGTGACCTGCGCGCCGACGAGCCAGAACGACAGGCCCAGCACGGCGAGCAAGCCGAGGATCACGACGGCGAGCGCGCCACGCGGCGGCATTCCCGTCGCGCGGGAAACGGCGTCGGCCCGCGCGCGCAGGCCGGTTGCGAGCAGGATGCCGGCGAAGAGCAACGGCAACACGTCGCGCAGTTGCCAGACGATGAATGCGAGCGACCCGAGCGCGACCGCGATGATGACGCGGCGCGTGAACGGGTCCGGGCTCGCCTTCAAGCCGCTACCGTATGCCGCACCTCCATCGCGAGGCATCGGAGCGACGTCGATTCGACTGTCGGGACGAGTCCGACGCGAGGATCAAACGAGCGTGCCGACCACCGGCGCGAGCAGCCGCTCGGCGGCGAACCAGAGCAGGATCGCGAGCAGCATGAGCACGGAGAACTTGACCGTCAGCGCGATGAATCGCAGGTAGCGCGGATCGCGCTTGACGAACCACAGCAGCACCGCGACGCCGATCGCCGCGAGCGCGACAAACAGGAACAGCCGGACGAGGACTATGGCCCCCCCACGCTTGTGGCTTCGCCACTGCGCTGCCCCCGGAGGGGGCGCAATTCGCGCCTCGGGGCGGCCCGTCGGCGCGAATGTGGTCCCCCCACGCTTGTGGCTTCGCCACTGCGCTGCCCCCGGAGGGGGCGCAATTCGCGCCGCGCCGCGAGACTCGTCAAGCCGCGCCGACGGCCGCCCAGTCCTTCCAGGCCGAAGGCAGTTCGTCGTCGGCCCGGAACGACACGACCTCCGACGCTTCGGCGCGCGCGAGCAGCGCGCGCGCGAGCGCGTTGTTCAGCGCATGCCCCGGCTTGTATGCGGTGTACTGCCCGATCAGCGGACGCCCGAGCAGGTAGAGATCGCCGATCGCGTCGAGCACCTTGTGCTTGACGAACTCGTTGTCGTAGCGAAGGCCTTCGCTGTTCAGCACGCGCGTGTCGTCGAGCACGATCGCGTTGTGCAGGCTGCCGCCGAGCGCCAGGCCGGCCTCGCGCATCGCCTCGACGTCCTGCATGAACGCGAACGTGCGCGCCCGCGCCACTTCCTTGATGTACGAGTGCTGCGCGAAGTCGACGACGACGTGCCGGCTCTCCGTGCCGAACACCGGATGCGGGAAATCGATCGTGAAGTCGAGCTTGAAACCGTCGAACGGCTCGAAGCGCGCCCACTTGTCGCCGTCGCGGATTTCGACCGGCGCGCGCACCCGCAGGTATTGCTTCGGCGAATTCTGCTCGACGATGCCGGCCGACTGCAGCAGGAAGACGAACGGACCCGCGCTGCCGTCCATGATCGGCAACTCGGGACCGGCGACGTCGACATGCAGATTGTCGATGCCGAGACCGGCAAGCGCAGACATCAGGTGCTCGACAGTCGAGATCGACGCGCCGTCCTGCGCAAGCGTCGACGAAAGCCGCGTGTCGCCGACGTTCGTCGCGTGCGCCGCGATGGCGACCGGCGTCGCCAGGTCGACGCGATGAAACACGATGCCGGTACCGTCCGGTGCGGGTCGCAACGCGAGCTCGACACGCGCACCGGTGTGCAGCCCGACGCCGGTCGTGCGAATCATCGTCTTGAGCGTCCGCTGACGCAGCATGTTTTGCAGAGGATGCGGACGGGCTCGTGACAGCCGCCGCGCACTTGATCGACCGATCATTTTAGCATCCGCCATTAATGCACCTGATCCCTCCCTCTCCCCGAGCTACAGGAAGAGGGAGGGTCCATCGCGCGATTTCGTTCCCGGCCGCCTCAGTCGGCCTGCTTGCGCAGGAACGCCGGAATCTCCGACGGATCGAACGCCGGCGACGGGGTGGCAACCGCGTGGCGGCCGCGCCGGACGACGGCCGGCTGGTCGAGCTTGTCGTAATCGATCGTTTCGACGTGCCGGCCCATGTTGTCGGTGCCCGTGCGCTCGACGACCGTCTCGATCATCTCGAGCTTCGGCGGCTTGCGCGTCGCGACGACTGCGCCGCCGAGCCCGGTCGCAATCATCGTCACGCGCAGCCGATCCTCCATCGCCTCGTCGAGCACCGTGCCGACGATCACCATCGCGTCGTCCGCCGTGAATTCCTTGATGGTGTTCATCACCTCGTGGTACTCCTTCATCTTGAGGCTTGCCGATGCGGTGATGTTGACGAGCACGCCGCGTGCGCCGGCCAGATTCACGTCCTCGAGCAGCGGGCTCTTGACCGCCGCCTGCGCGGCATCGCGCGCGCGCGTTGCACCGTCGGCCACTGCGGAGCCCATCATCGCCATGCCGACTTCGCTCATCACCGTGCGCACGTCGGCGAAGTCGACGTTGACGAGGCCCGGATTGTTGATGACCTCGGCGATGCCGGACACGGCGCCGTGCAGCACGTCGTTCGCGGCGGCGAATGCGTCGAGCATCGAGACGTCCTCGCCGAGCACTTCCATCAGCTTGTCGTTCGGGATCACGATGAGGGAGTCGACCTTCTTCGTGAGCTCCTCGATGCCCGCGGCCGCGACGCGCTGTCGCTTGCCCTCGAACTTGAACGGCCGCGTGACGACAGCGACGGTCAGGATGCCAAGGCTTTTTGCGATATCGGCGATCACGGGTGCGGCGCCCGTTCCCGTGCCGCCGCCCATGCCGGCGGTGATGAAGAGCATGTCGGCGCCTTCGATCATGCCCGCGATGCGGTCGCGATCCTCCATCGCCGCATCGCGGCCGATCTCGGGCCGTGCGCCCGCGCCGAGCCCCCGCGTCAGCGTCGAGCCGAGCTGAAGCTGCGTGCGCGCGGTCGACCGCTTCAACGCCTGCGCGTCGGTGTTCGCGCACATGAAATCGACGCCCGACAGTCCGCGCGTGATCATGTGCTCGACTGCATTGCCGCCGCAGCCGCCGACGCCGATGACCTTGATGATCGCGCCTTCTTCCGGCGCTTCCTCGATGATTTCGAACATGGTGATGCTTCCTTTCCTGGCTGGGTTTCAGGTATCAGAGGTCAGGTATCAGGTATCAGCTGACCAGAGGCCAGCCGATACATGACACGCGATCCCCTTGTTGTTTTGCTCCATTGCTGCCGTTCCCCTTCGATTTCCACTCGTCCCCGTCGTCGTTTTCTGTTCCCTGTTACCTGTCCGCTGTTCCCTGGTTAGAAATTGGCGCTGAACCACTGCCGCATCCGCTCCGCGATGCCGCCGATGCCCGCGACCTGCGCGCGCGCCGCCTGCCCGCGCAGGAACTGCTCGCGCCCCTCGAGCAGCAGGCCCACCGCCGTCGCATAACGCGGACTGCGCACGACATCGGCGAGCCCGCCCGCGTACGTCGGTACGCCGACGCGCACCGGCAGATGGAAGAGCTCCTCGCCGAGCTCCGTCATGCCCGAAAGAAGCGCGGACCCGCCGGTCAGCACGATGCCCGACGACAGCAGTTCCTCGAATCCTGATCGCCGCAGCTCGGCCTGGACCAGCGAATAGAGCTCCTCGATGCGCGGCTCGATCACCTCGGCGAGCATCGGCTTCGAGAGCTTGCGCGGGCCGCGATCGCCGACGCCCGGCACTTCGATGATCTCGTTCTTGTCGGCGAGCTGGCGCA
>JAICLP010000374.1 GCA_025925475.1 Burkholderiales bacterium
CCGCGCCATCGTCGCCTCGTTCTGCGCGGCGGCCACGCGCGCCTGCTCACGGGCGACCGCCGCCTGTGCGCGGGCCGCCCGCTCGCGCGGGACGAAGATCATCAGGAGGACCGCCGTGATCGCGAGAGAAACGGCGATGATCGAAACGGCTGCGCGCGGGGAGAAGAGCCAGTCGGGACCGTTCTTCCAATCGAGCACGCGGAACGCGAGCAGGTATCCCGGGAAAATGCCGATGATCGCGACGATCGCGTAGTAAGCGGAGCGTAACGGCCACGACAAGCGGCCGATCGCGGTCTTGAACACCTTTTCGGTGAAGAAAAACGCCGCGTAAATGACGAAGCCGATGCATTGCGCGAACACCATCGTGATACGCAACGAATCGGCGATCGACGCGCTCGGGTCGATCAGCACGGACAGCGCGGTGAAGAATAGTGCGAAAAGCGAGTTCCAGATCGCCGTGTAGATCAGGTCGCGCGGGACACTCGGCTGGAAACGTCCGAAGAACGGAATGATCTCGAGCGGGTGGCGAAATGCGCGCGTGCATTGAAGTGACGGCTTCGACGATTCGGTGGGATGCATGGGCAGCTCGCTCGTGCCGACGGAATGGCACGCATTGTCCTCTTCGGGGTGCCGCGGGAAAGCGCGGCGCGACGAAGGCGGCCGAGAGGGGCGCCGGGGGTCGTTTTCGTTCGCGAGCGGCATGGGGCCAATTCCTCTTACAATCGGGCGATGAACCCGCAGAAGCGACGCCAGATCTTCGAGCGGCTCGCCGCTGCGAACCCGAACCCGCGAAGCGAGCTCGAGTACGGGTCGCCGTTCGAGCTGCTCGTCGCGGTCGTCCTGTCGGCGCAGGCCACCGACAAGGGCGTGAACAAGGCCACGGCGCGGCTCTTTCCGGTCGCCCGAACGCCGCAGGCTTTCGTAAAGCTCGGCGTCGACGGCTTGATTCCGTACATCAGCTCGATCGGGCTCTTCAATACGAAGGCAAAGAACGTCGTCGCGCTGTCGCAGAAACTGCTCGACGAGCACGGCGGCCGAGTCCCGCGCGACCGCGACGCGCTCGAGCAGCTGCCCGGGGTGGGTCGCAAGACGGCGAACGTCGTGCTGAACGTCGCGTTCGGCGAGCCGACGATTGCGGTCGATACGCACATCTTCCGCGTCGCGAATCGCACGCGCCTCGCGGTCGGGAAGGACCCCGAAGCCGTCGAGCGCCAGCTCGTGAAAGTCACGCCCGACGAGTTTCGGCTGAACGCGCATCACTGGCTGATCCTGCACGGCCGCTACGTTTGCATCGCGCGCGTGCCCAAATGCCCGGCGTGCGTGATCGCCGATCTTTGCGAGTACACGGCGAAGATGCGCGCGCTGCCCGGCACGAATCCTCGCGTGTTGCCGCTCAAGCCGCCTGCTGAAGCGGCGCCGAGGCCGCGCAAGGCAACGACGCGCAAGGCGAGCGCCGAAGCGCCGCGCAAGGCCGCCGGGCAGCGAAGAGGAACAGGATGAAAGTCTGACGGCATGTTCGCGCCGAGCCGCAACGAGTCGCGCCGCTTCCTGATCGATGCGTGGCGCAAGTACCGCGCGGGCGAGCCGCTATCGGGTCTCGAGCAAATGGCGGCGCAGCTGATTGCGATGCATCCCGAGTATCACCCAATGCTCGAATCGCCCGATGCGTACGTCGAGCGCGACTATCGACCGGAGCAAGGCGACATCAATCCATTTCTGCACCTGTCGCTGCATCTCGCCGCGGCCGAGCAGCTTGCGATCGACCAGCCGCCCGGTATTGCCACGCAGTACGCGCGGTTATGCGCTTCGCGCGGCGACGCGCACGAGGCGCTGCATGCGATCGCCGAATGCCTCGGCGAGGTGATCTGGCAGGCGCAACGGACGGGCACGCCGCCCGACGCGGCGCTCTATCTCGCGTGTCTCGAGCGCCAGAAGTAGTTCAGGACCGCGGTGCGAGGACCGGCGGCTGCGATGCGAAATACGCCGCGACGTTGTCGATGTCCTTGTCGGTCAATGTCGCCGCGAAGCCGGCCATGATCGGATTCTTGCGGGCGCCCGACTTGTAGTCACGAAGCGCCTTCGCCAGGTAGTCGGGGTACTGGCCGCCCAGCTTCGGGTAGGCATCGCTCTGGCTGTTGCCGTCCTGTCCGTGACAAGCCGCGCAAATCTCCTTGACCTTCGCCTGCCCGGCAACCAGATCGGCGCCGAACGCCAGCGCGGGCGAAAGTGCGAGGGTGAAGACGAGAAGGGTGGCGTGCGCGCGAGTCATCATTTGCTTGCCGTCGTGGTCTGCGGGCCGCCGCGCGAGAAATACGCGGCGAGGTTGACGATGTCTTCGTCGGAGAGGCTTGCCGCGATCGCCCGCATCGATGGATGCGTGCGATCCCCATTTTTGTATTCGTGCAGCGCCTGGACAATGTACGCCGCATGCTGGCCGCCAATCTTCGGCACGTGGTAGACCTCGGGGTACGCGGTACGCCAGCCCTCGACCCCGTGGCAGCCTTCGCACATCCGCGTCTTCTCGCGCCCCTTCGCCGGATCGCCGGCGGGAGCCGCCGACTGCGCGGCCGGGGCGGCAGGTGCCGGCGCCTGCGCCGCCGGCGCGGGGGCCTGGGCGGCGGCAGCCGCCGAAAACAGCAATGTCAACGTCGAAACCGCGAAAGATCGGATCATCGGCGATAAAGGGAAGTTGATCGCGGCAGGCGCACGCGGCCGCGATGGCAGAAACGTTCGATTTTACGGGCTCGTGCGCAAGGCGGTCAAACCAGCGTCGCATCAACGCGCGAGTTGCGGAAGCTTGTCCTTCACGTCCTTCCATTCGTCGGC
>JAICLP010000266.1 GCA_025925475.1 Burkholderiales bacterium
GATCGCGCGGTGCTTCATCGCCCGCATGTGCTCAATGGTGATGACATCCACATTGCCTGTGGCGGTAACGAAGATATCGGCGCGCGGCGCCGCATCATCCATCGTGACCACCTCATAGCCTTCCATCGCCGCCTGCAGCGCGCAGATCGGATCGATCTCCGCGATCCACACCTGCGCGGAGAGCGCGCGAAGCGCCTGCGCCGAGCCCTTGCCGACGTCGCCATAACCGTTCACCAGCGCGATCTTGCCGGCGATCATCACGTCGGTCGCGCGCTTGATGCCGTCGACGAGCGACTCGCGGCACCCGTACAGGTTGTCGAACTTGCTCTTCGTCACCGAATCGTTGACGTTGATCGCGGGGAATCCGAGGCGGCCCTCGCGGTGCATCTGATAGAGCCGCTTGACGCCGGTCGTCGTCTCCTCGGTCACGCCGCGGATGTTCGCCTTGATCCGCGAATAGAACGTCGGATTCGTCTCGAGGCGCTTCGCGATCGAGGCGAAAAGCGCGGCCTCCTCCTCGCTCGCCGGATGCGAGATGACCGCGCGGTCCTTTTCGGCCTGCGCGCCGAGGTGCACGAGCAGCGTCGCGTCGCCGCCATCGTCGAGAATCATGTTCGGCCCGCTGCTTCCATTCTGGTCATCGGGCCACTCGAAGATCCGGTGCGTGAATTCCCAGTAGCGGTCGAGCGTCTCGCCCTTGTACGCGAAGACCGGCGTGCCGCGGGCCGCGATCGCGGCGGCCGCGTGATCCTGCGTCGAATAGATGTTGCACGACGCCCAGCGCACGCCGGCGCCGAGCGCCTGCAGCGTCTCGATCAGCACGGCGGTCTGGATCGTCATGTGCAGGCTGCCGGCGATGCGCGCTCCGCGCAGCGGCTGCTCCGGCGCGAATTCCTCGCGGATCGCCATGAGCCCCGGCATTTCGGTTTCGGCAATCGCAATTTCCTTGCGGCCCCACTCGGCTTGCGACAGATCGGCGACCTCGCAATCGGCGAAGCGCTTCGTCTCGTTCACGGCATTCATCGTCACTCCGTTCGTCAACGGGCGACTTCGGCGAAGGCGGGGAGGACGAACCACCCGTTGCCCGCGGAGAAGTCGCGGTTCAACGAGCGCGGTTCGCAAGTCGGCGGGATGCCTGCCCCGAGCCTGGCCCGGCGTGGCCGGGTTGCAACGCTCCTCGAGGTCTTGCGCGAATTTTACCTTATCTTGTTGGGGCTCGGCAGCGCCGGGCGCTGCCTGTGATACGAAGGTGGTGAATGGAATCGGGGTCGCTTCACTATCACTGCCCGATGCATGTTGGCAGCGTCGCCAACAGCGCGTTCGCGAGTGCCGATTCGCGCTTGTAGAAGCCCTCGGTGTGAAACGTCTCCTCGAGTGCGAAGAGCTCGTAGTCGAGGTGATGGCACACCTCGTGGGACAGCGTGCGCACGAAGCTTCGAAAGGCGACGACCTGGCGCTTGCGCGCCGTGCGCATCCAGACGGTGATGCGCGCCGGAGTCCGGCCGTCGATCGGCTCGTAGAGGCCGTGCAACTCGCCGTAGTTGCCGGATGGACGTTGCGCGAGAACGCGCATGCGAATCGGCGGCACGTGATAACCGGCGACGAGCGCATCGACGATCGCCTGGCAGTGTCGCCTGACGTCGAGCGATGCGTCGGACGCGAGACTCGCGCGCACGCCGGCAACCGCAGGCCCCACGACGATGCCGGGCGGCAACGGGAGCGGCTCGATCTCGTCGCTTTTGCGATAGACGCGCTTGCGCGCAGGGGACAGCCGATCGTAGTAGGCGAACCGCATCGCGAAACCGACGCGGCGCGTGGCGGTCGGCGGGCGAATTACGCCTTCTTGACCTTCTCGAGCATCTTGAAGATGCCCTTCGGCGCGCCGACGAACATGCGCTTGAACGTCTTCGGAAGGCAGCGGCGCTCGAGCGTGTTGCGGCGGGTGCGGGTGCGTTCGGCCATGCGATTCTCCAGTCGATCGGTCTCGCGGCCGATGGCCGCGCGAAAAGCCCGTGATTATAACGCCCGCGTACCCCGGGACGAAGTCCTGGGCCTGTTCGTGTCCTAGCCCTCGCGCGCGCCGCGCAGCGCAGACGGCTTCGCTTCGGTGAAGACGGAGCTCGCACGGCGCGGAGCGCCGCGGAAGTACTGCTTCGGCGCAACGACCGACGCACCGAGCGTCGCCGCGGCATGCCATGCCCAGCGCGGATCCCACAGGAATGCGCGCGCCATCGCGATCATGTCCGCATCGCCGGCCGCGAGAATCGTTTGCGCCTGCTCGGGATCGGTGACGAGCCCCACTGCGATCGTCGTCGCGCCCGTCGCGCGGCGAATCGCGCCCGCGAACGCGACCTGATAGCCGGGGCCGAGCGGGATCGCCTGCGCAGGCGATACGCCGCCGCTCGACGCGTCGATCCAGTCGGCGCCGTGCGCGACGAGGCGCGCCGAGAATTCGACGGACTGCTCGAGCGTCCATCCTCCCTCGACCCAGTCGGTGCACGACAAGCGGACGCCAAGCGGGCGATCGTCGGGCCAAACGGCGCGCACCGCGTCGAAAACCTCGAGCGGAAAGCGGATGCGCGACTCGAAATCGCCGCCGTAGCGATCGGTGCGCCGATTGGCGATCGGCGACAGGAATTCGTGCATCAGATAGCCGTGCGCCATGTGCAGCTCGAGCGCATCGATGCCTGCGCGCTGCGCGCGCCGTGCCGCTTCGACGAACGCGTCGCGAATGCGTGCGAGGCCCGCGTCATCGAGCGCAATGGGCGGCGGCTCGTGCTCGGCGTGCGGGACCGCTGACGGCGCAACGGGGGTCCAGCCGCCGTCGGCCGGAAGAATCAGCGTGCCGCCGTCCCACGGCGGCCGCGACGACGCCTTGCGCCCGGCGTGCGCGAGCTGCATCGCGACGACGATCGGCGGACACTGCGCGCGGGCGCGAGCGAGGTTGCGCGTAACGACCTCCTCGCAGGCATCGTCGTAGAGACCGAGATCCTCGGGGCTGATGCGGCCTTCGGCGGTGACGGCCGTGGCCTCGATCGTGAACATCGCGGCGCCCGACATCATCATCTGCGCCCAATGCACGAGGTGCCAGTCGGTCGCCCGACCGTCGACGGCCGAGTACTGGCACATCGGTGAAACGACGATGCGGTTGGCGAGCGAGAGCCCGCGCAACCGGATCGGATCGAAGAGCTTCAATCGGCGGCGAACGCCGGCTCGCGCAGGCCCGCGCCCTCGCGCAGCGCCTCGACCTTGTCGGTCGCCTCCCACGTGAACTCGGGCTCGTCGCGGCCGAAGTGACCGTACGCCGCGGTCTTGCGATAGATCGGGCGCAGCAGGTCGAGCATGCGGATGATGCCCTTCGGGCGCAGGTCGAAATGCGCCTGCACGAGCTCGACGATGCGCGCGTCGGAGACCCGTCCGGTGCCTTCGGTGTAGACGGTCACGTTGATCGGCTTCGCAACGCCGATCGCGTAGGAAACCTGCACTTGGCATTGCCGCGCGAGGCCCGCAGCCACGATGTTCTTCGCGACGTAGCGCGCGGCGTACGCGGCGGAGCGATCGACCTTCGACGGATCCTTGCCCGAGAACGCGCCGCCACCGTGCGGCGCCGCACCGCCGTACGTGTCGACGATGATCTTGCGTCCGGTGACGCCCGAGTCGCCGTGCGGCCCGCCGATCTCGAAGCAGCCCGTCGGATTCACGAGATAGCGCGTGCCGGCAAGCATGTCCTTCGGAAACACCGGGCGCACGATCTCCTCGACGACGGCCTCGGTCAGCTCCTTCTGCCGCTCGTTCATGCTCGGATCGTGCTGCGTCGACAGAACGACGGTGTCGACGCTCTTCGGCTTGCCGTCGACGTAGCGCACCGTGACCTGCGACTTTGCATCGGGCCGCAGCCACGGCAGCCGTCCGTCGCGGCGTACCTCGCTTTGCCGCTGCACGAGACGATGCGCGTAGTAGATCGGAAACGGCATCAACGCAGGCGTTTCGTCGCACGCGTAACCGAACATCATGCCCTGGTCACCCGCGCCCTGGTTCAGGTAGTCGTCGGAGGCGCGATCGACGCCTTGCGCGATGTTCGGCGACTGCCGGCCATAGCAGACCATCACCGCGCAACTGTCGGCGTCGAAGCGCAACGCCGGGTCGTTGTAGCCAATGCGGCGAATCGTGTCGCGCGCGACCTTCGCGTAATCGACGCTCGCGCGCGTCGTGATCTCGCCCGCCATCACGACGAGGCCGGTCGAAACGAGCGTCTCGGCGGCGACGCGCCCCGTCGGGTCTTGCTCTAGAATCGCATCGAGCACCCCGTCGGAAATCTGGTCCGCGATCTTGTCCGGATGACCTTCCGACACCGACTCCGACGTGAACAGGAATTCGTTCATTGCCGCTCCGCTTGGTTGATTTTTCGGCGTTGCATTTTAGCAGACGCCCTCGTCGCGACCCGCCGCCTTGCCGATGAGCGTCATCCGCGCCGATTCGGATTCGATCGCGCGCGCCGCGCAGTTGCTGCGCGACGGCCGGCTCGTCGCGTTTCCCACCGAAACGGTCTACGGCCTCGGCGCCGATGCGCGCAACGCCGATGCGGTGCGGCGCATTTTCGTCGCGAAGGGCAGGCCCGAAGATCACCCGGTGATCGTGCACGTCGAAAACCTCGCTGCCGCCTTGCGCTGGGTCGCCGACATGCCGGACGACGCGCGCGCACTCGCGCAGGCGTTCTGGCCCGGACCGCTGACGCTGATCGTGCCGCGCGCCGCCGA
>JAICLP010000397.1 GCA_025925475.1 Burkholderiales bacterium
GGATGCGCGGCCGCGATTGCGCGAAAGCGCTCGTCCCAATACGGCATCGTGATCGAGATGCCATTCGATTTCGTCGCCGACGTCAGGTGACGGGCGGGCCGCCTGGCGGCGAGCTCGAACGCGAACGCGAGAATGCGATCGACGCCCTTGCGCGTGAACACCGATTCCTGCACGACGAACTCGCGGTCGGTCCCTTCGAAGAGGCGCCCGCCGAGCGACGAGTATTCGCCTTCGGTGTTTTCGCGCACGACGACGAAATCGAATGGCATCTCGATCACGATGCCGTATTGGGACGAGCGCTTTCGCGCAATCGCGGCCGCGCATCCCGACATCCGCGTCGACCAGTTCCACATCGACATCCTGTGCGCGCACTTCGTGCAGCGTCCGCAAATGTTCGACGTCGTCGTCGGCTCGAACCTGTTCGGCGACATCCTGTCGGATCTCGGTCCCGCCGTCTGCGGCACGATCGGCATCGCGCCGTCGGGCAACATCAATCCCGAGCGCAAGCATCCGTCGCTGTTCGAGCCGGTGCATGGTTCGGCCCCCGACATCGCAGGCGAGGGCATCGCCAATCCGATCGGACAGATCTGGTCGGCCGCGCTGATGCTCGATTTCCTGCGCCATCCCGATGCTGCGCGCGACGTCGTGTCGGCGATCGAGCGCCTGCTCGCGGATCCATCGGCGCCGCGCACCGGGGACATCGGCGGCAAGGCGCGCACGACCGACGTCGGCAAGGCGATCGCCGACCTGATCTGACGTCGCGCGAGAGCGCACGGCCGCGCGCGGATTTATGGCACGATAGCGGCCGATGCGAGGGCGCGATGCGGCTCGCGTCACGCGAGCCCTCGAAAGGCGAAAGAAGAAGATGCTGATCGGCATTCCCCGCGAGACGCGGCCCGGAGAAACGCGCGTTGCCGCGACGCCGGAGACGGTGAAGAAGCTCGCTGCGAGCGGCAAGCACGAAGTCGTCGTCGAAAGCGGCGCGGGCAGCGCGAGCAGCATTCCCGACAGCGCGTACGAAGCCGCAGGTGCGCGGATCGCAGGCACGCGCGATGCGCTCGGCGCGGAGCTCGTCTTGAAGGTGCGCGCACCGAGCGGCGACGAGCTCGGCGCGCTTCGCAGCGGCGCCATCGTGATCGGATTGCTCGATCCGTTCGACCGCAGCGGACTCGAAGCGCTCGCGCAAAGCGGCGTCATCGGCTTCGCGCTCGAGCGCCTGCCGCGCATCACGCGCGCGCAATCCATGGACGTCCTGTCGTCGCAGGCGAACATTGCCGGCTACAAGGCGGTGATCATCGCGGCGGACGAATACGGGCGGTTCATGCCGATGCTGATGACCGCGGCGGGAACGGTGAAGGCGGCACGCGTGCTCGTCCTCGGCGTCGGCGTCGCCGGATTGCAGGCGATCGCGACGGCGAAACGGTTGGGCGCCGTGATCGAAGCGTCGGATGTGCGCCCGTCGGTCAAGGATCAGGTTGAATCGCTCGGAGGCAAGTGGGTCGACGTGCCGTACGAAACCGACGAGGAGCGCGAGATCGCCGAAGGCGTCGGCGGCTATGCGCGACCGATGCCGCCGGCGTGGATGCAGCGGCAGGCGGGGATCATCGCGGAGCGCTGCCGCACGATGGACATCGTGATCACGACGGCGCTGATTCCGGGCCGTCCCGCGCCGAAGCTCGTCAAGGCCGATACGGTGGCGGCGATGAAGTCGGGTGCCGTGATCGTCGACCTCGCAGTGGAGCAGGGGGGCAACGTCGAGGGCTCGCAGCCTGGGCGTGTCGCCGAAGTCAATGGCGTGAAGATCGTAAGTCTCACGAATCTGCCGGCGCTCGTCGCGGCCGATGCATCGGCGCTTTATGCGCGCAACGTGCTGAACTTCGTCGCGCTGTCGTTGAACCTCAAGTCGGGCGAGTTTGCGCTCGCGCGCGACGACGAGATCGTGCAGGCGACGCTGGTGTGCGAGGCGGGGCAGGTGGTTGTCAGCGATCGGTAATCAGGGATCAGGGATCAGGCAAAGCGCGTAGTGGCGCCGACTTGGCACAAACGCATCGCAACGGCGCGCAGGCGTGTTGAACGTCGGCGCGACGTGACGTAGCAACAATGATCAGCATGGACCGCGACGACGGTCCAATGCGCCTGCGGGCCTGCCACGCGAGGCGCGCAGAACGCAGAAAGCGGATACGCAAGGAGAAAGCGAAAGTGGTCGACCCAATCGTCTTCTATCTGATCATCTTTGTCCTGGCGGTGTTTGTCGGCTACCACGTCGTCTGGAGCGTGACGCCCGCGCTCCACACGCCGCTGATGTCCGTTACCAACGCCATCTCCGCGATCGTCCTCGTCGGTGCAATGCTGGCCGCAGGGCCGGCCGCCTTTGACTGGGGCGGCTGGGTCGGCGTCGTCGCCGTCGTGCTCGCGTCGATCAACGCGTTCGGCGGCTTCCTCGTCACGCAGCGGATGCTCGAGATGTTCAAGCGCAAGGAGCCGGCGAAGAAGCCGGCGGCGAAGCCTTGAGCGCC
>JAICLP010000342.1 GCA_025925475.1 Burkholderiales bacterium
GTCGTAGTCGCGAATCGAGCTGCCTTCGCGCAGGAATTCGGGCTGGAAGCACGTGTCGAATCCATCGCCGTCGCGCTTGCCTGATTCCCGAGCGATGATCGGCGACAGGACATCTTCGACCGTCCCGGGCACGAGCGTCGATCGGAACACGATCAGATGGCCGCCGCGCTTCGAGCGCACCGCACGTCCGAGGTCGTGCGCAAGCCGGATCATGATCGACTGGTCCTGGCTCCCGTTCGCGGCCGACGGCGTGCCGACACAGACGAACGAAAGCTCGGACGCGTGCACCGACTCGATCGCATCGGTCGTCACGGTGACGCGCCCGCTCGCGACGGATTCGCGCATCAGGTCGACCATCCCCTCCTCGACGACGGGCGTCTTCCCGGCGCGGATCAGATCGAGCTTCGCGGGGTCGACATCGACGCCGATGACCGTGTGCCCGTCGCGCGCGAGACAGGCAAGAGAAACGGCACCTACGTACCCAAGGCCGAAAATGCTGATGTTCATGTTTGTCGTGATGCGGAATCGGAAGCCCGCGGTGGCGGATCCAGCGACGCCTGCAAAGGCCGCGGCACCCCCGACTGCCGGTTTGAATCGCGTCGCGATGGAGTCGGTCGTTCATCCTGCGCATGATTGCCGACGCAACGCTCGATGATCCCGTCGAGCCGGCGCATCGAGCTCGCCCACGAATGGTGCGCGAGCACCCGCGCGCGCGCCACTTGTGCAAGCTTTGCACGTCGCGCCGGATTGCTCATCAACTCGAGCGCCGCCGCGGCGATGTCCTCCGCGCGATCGGCCACGAGGAAATGCTCGCCGGGCAGCGCGTCGACACCGCCCGCAGCCACGCTGCTCGTCACCACCGGCGTGCCGGCGGCCATCGCTTCGAGAATCTTGTTCTGTGTGCCGCGCGCGATGCGAAGCGGCGCGACCATCGCCGCCGAACGCGCGAGGAACGGCCGCACGTCGGGAACCGAGCCGGTGACGCGAACGCCGGCGACCGAGGCGAGGTTACGGATCGCCGGACTCGGATCGGCGCCGACGACATGGAGCGTGGCATCGGGACGACGTGCGCGAATCAGCGGCCAGACGTCGCGACAGAACTCGATCATGCACGCCTGGTTGGGGAAGTAATCCATGCGCCCGACGAAGCAGAGCGCGTTCGGATCGTAGTCCGAGGACGCCGGCGTGAAGTAGTCGGCATCGACGCCATTCGGGAACCAGTCCGTCGCAACGCCTGTTTCATAGCTTTCGAGCGTCTGCCATTCCGCCCTGGTCGTCGCGGTGCAAAGATCGAAGCGGCGCGCAAGCCGCCGCTCCTCGGCGGCGAGCTTCGCGCCTTCGAGCCGATAGCCGAGCGATATCGGGAACGGCTTGTTCCTCCCATATTCGCGCCATTTCTGCGAATCCATGTCGCCGAAATCGAGAATCTTCGGGACGCCGTCGACGTGCGCGACGTAGTGGGCGACCGACGAACAGTGCACGAAAATCAGGTCGAATCCGCTGTCGCGCACGAGCCGGTCGATCCGGCGCGCGAGATCGGGCGAATGGAAGAAGCCGAACGACGACGGCTCGCGCGAGCCGAGCCGCGCGACCATTCGCGCCACCTGCACCGGATTGTGGACGCGCGCAACCTCGAACCGGCTGCAATGCGCGCCGAGTCCCTGTCCCTCATCGAGCTCCTGCGCCGAGCGCGCAAGCGAAGCAACCGTCACTTCGTGCGTCGCATGCAGATGGCGAATCATGTTGAACGGCCGGATCTTCCCGCCGCGGCGCGGCGGGAACGGCAGGCGATGGCAGACGTAGAGGATCTTCATGCCGTCGCGAGGCGCAACTCGTCGAGCACGTCGTCCGGCGTGCGTGCATCGAGATACAGGCGCGCCCAGATCTCGAAGTTCAGCAGCGCGAGCAGCCGGTCGGTGCCGTCGATCCGATTCGCGTCGTGCGCGGCGACGAGCGCCTCGACCGCCGCGAAGTCGAACAAGCCCCGCCGCTCGATCGCATCGCGGCTCAGCACCTGCTTTCGCAACGGGACGAGCGACGACTTGAGCCACGCACCGAGCGGCGCGCCGAAGCCGCGCTTCTTCCGGTGCAGGATGTCCGGAGGAAGCACGCCAGTCAGCGCTTCCTTCATCACGTGTTTCAACCGTCCTCCGCGCGCCTTGATCGATTGCGGGATCGAGGCGGCGAGCTCGAACAACGCGTGGTCGAGCAGCGGGACGCGGCACTCGAGCGACGTCGCCATGCTCATCTTGTCGGTCAGCAACAGCAGATCGTCGGGCAGTTGCGTCGCCGCATCGACGGCGAGCATCCGGTTCCAGTCGTCGTCGCTCGGCGCGTTCGCAAACGCTTCGGCGAGCGGATCCGCATCGGTGTGCATCGGCGCGCGAAGGATCGTCGCGGCGGCGGCTTCGTCGAAGACTTCCATGTACGAGCGGTAGCGCTCGTCGAGCGGCAACCCGGTGGTCGCGAGAAAGCCCTTCGCGAGCCGCATCGTGTTATGGAGCGGCGAGTGGCGGTCGCTCGGAAGACGCGCGCCGATCCCGGCAATCGCGCGCCGCAGCGGCGCCGGCAGCCGCTCGAACTGCTGCTGATAATGCGTGCCGAGATAGCGGCGATAGCCGCCGAAAAGCTCGTCACCGCCGACGCCCGACAGGATGACGGTGACGTCGCGGCGAGCGAATTCGGAGACCAGGTAGGTCGTGATCGACGCCGAATCGGCGATGGGCTCGTCCATGTGCCACAGCAGCTTCGGCAACAACGCGGCGACGTCGGGACGCACGACGATCTCGTGATGATCGGTGCCGTAGAGCTTCGCGATACGCCGCGCGTGCGGGAGCTCGTTGTAGAACGACTCCGCGGTGCCGCCGTCAAAGCCGATCGCATACGTCTTCACCGGCCGGTCGCTGTGCATGGCCATGAACGCGACGACGCTGCTCGAGTCGATGCCGCCCGACAGGAAGGCACCGATCGGTACGTCGCTCACCATCTGCATGTGCACCGACGCTTCGAGTTGCGCGCGCACGCGCTCGATCCATTCGCGCTCGGACGTCGCGCGATCGACGCCTCGCGGCATCCGCCAGTAACGCTCGGTACGCGCCGCACCGTCTTCGGCGATCAGCAGTGTTGCGGGGTCGAGCTTGCGTATTCCCTGCAGCAGCGTCTGCGGCGCCGGTACGTAGCCAAGCGCGAGGTACGTGCCGAGTGCGGCGCGATCGAGCGCGCGCGGCACCTTCGGCGCCGCGAGGATCGCCTTCGCCTCGCTCGCGAAAACGAGGCGGCGGCCGTCGGTCCCGAAATAAACCGGCTTGATGCCAAGCCGGTCGCGCGCTATCACCAGCCGCCGGCGTGGCCGA
>JAICLP010000278.1 GCA_025925475.1 Burkholderiales bacterium
GCGCCGGGCTGCCCGTAGGCAATCCCGTCGTGTTTCTGGTCCCCTCCGGGGGGTAGGCGGTGCGCTTCGCCGAAAACGCCGTTCGGCCGATGGGACGCAACGCCCACGGCGTGCGCGGCATGATGCTCGAGAAGGGGCAGAAGGTGATCTCGATGCTCGTCGCCGAGGACGAGGAGCAGTCGGTGCTGACCGCGACCGAGAACGGCTACGGCAAGCGCACGCCGATCGTCGAGTACACGCGTCACGGCCGCGGCACGAAAGGCATGATCGCAATCCAGCAATCGAGCCGCAATGGCCAGGTGATCGGCGCCTCGCTCGTGAATTCCGATGACGAAATCGTGCTGATCTCGACCGGCGGCGTGCTGATCCGCATGGGAGTCAAGTCGATCCGCGAGATGAGCCGCTCGACGCAGGGCGTCACGCTGATTCATCTCGACAAGGGCGAGAAGCTGGCCGGTTTGGAGAAGGTCGTCGAGCGCGACGACGAGGAAGTGTGAAAGCCGACGTGGGGTCAGATACGACTTTTCCCGATGAAGGTTGGGTGAATCATGTTGTGCCGAAAAGTCGTCTCTGACCCCGGCGGTCGGGTCTTCAACTTCAGTGCCGGGCCGGCCGCGATGCCCGAGCCCGTGCTGCAGCGCGCACAAAGCGAACTGCTCGACTGGCACGGACGCGGCATGTCGGTGATGGAGATGAGCCATCGCGGCGCCGACTTCGGCTCGATCCTCGAGAAGACCGAAGCCGACCTGCGCGCGCTGCTCGCGATGCCGGCGAACTATCGCGTGCTGTTCCTGCAAGGCGGCGGCCTCGCGCAAAACGCCGCGGTGCCGCTCAACCTGCTTCCGGCGGATGGCGTCGCCGACTACATCGATACGGGGCACTGGTCGCTGAAGTCGATCGCCGAAGCGCGCAAGTACGGCCAGGTGAACATCGCCGCATCGAGCGCCGACGCGGATTACACGTACATTCCGCCGCAATCGGCGTGGCGCATCTCGCCGGACGCAAGCTACGTGCACGTCACGACGAACGAGACGATCGGCGGCGTCGAATACTTCTGGATACCGGAAACGGGGGACGTACCCCTCGTGGCCGACGCGTCGTCGCACATCCTGTCGCGTCCGCTCGACGTATCGAAGTTCGGCGTCGTCTATGCCGGCGCGCAGAAGAACATCGGGCCGGCGGGATTGACGGTCGTCATCGCTCGCGATGATCTGCTCGGCCGCGCGCGCCGCGAATGCCCGAGCGTTCTCGACTATGGCGTGCAGGCGAAGGCCGCGTCGATGTTCAACACGCCGAGCACGTTCGCGATCTATCTCGCGGGACTTACCTTCGAATGGCTTGCCGCGCAGGGCGGCCTCGCGGCGATCGAGCGCGCGAACGTCGCGAAGGCAAGTGCGCTTTACGCCGAGATCGATCGCGGCGGCCTTTATCGCAATCCGGTGCGGCCGTCGGACCGCTCGCGGATGAACGTGCCGTTCTTCCTAACGGACGAGCGCCTGAACGAGCCGTTCCTCGCTGGTGCGGCGCAACGGGGCCTGATGCAGCTCAAGGGGCACCGCGCCGTCGGCGGCATGCGCGCCTCGATTTACAATGCGATGCCCATCGAAGGTGTATCGGCATTGATCGACTGGATGCGCGAATTCGAGCGCGAACATGGTTGAGGCCTGCGGACATCGTGCCGACGGGCATTGACGATTCGGCTGGCGTCGACAGCGACACGCTGCGCGTGCATCGCGATGCGATCGACGCGCTCGATCGCGAAATTCTCGCCCGGCTCTCCGAGCGCGCGATGCATGCAAAGGCGATCGGAGCACTGAAGGCCGACCGCGGCGCGCCTGCGTGGCGCCCCGATCGCGAGGCGCAGGTGCTCGCGCGCCTGTGCTCGCAAAACGCGGGCCCGCTTTCCGACGAAGCCATCATCGGCGTGTTCCGCCAGGTCATGTCGGCCTGCCTCGCGCTCGAGCAGAAGCTGCGGATCGCGTACCTGGGTCCCGCCGGAACGTTCAGCCATGCCGCCGTCGCGCGGCAGTTCGGCTCGTTCGTCGATGCGGTACCGTGCGCGACGATCGACGAGATCTTTCGCGCCGGCGAGGCGGGCCAGGCCGACTACGCGGTCGTCCCGGTCGAGAATTCCACCGAAGGCACGGTCGGCCGAACGCTCGATCTCATGTACACCACCGATCTTTCGATCTGCGGCGAGATCAAGCTGCGCGTGCAGCAGAACCTGTTGTCGAACGCCCCGGGCCTCGATCGCGTGCTGAAGGTCTATTCGCACGCGCAATCGCTTGCGCAGTGCGCGCAGTGGCTCGCGCGCCATCTGCCCGGCGTCGAGCGCGTGCCGGTATCGAGCAACGCCGAGGCGGCGCGACTCGCGGCGCTCGAAGCGGGCGCCGGGGCGATCGCCGGCGAGATCGCTGCTTCCATCTACGGCGTTGCGATCCTTGCCGCACATATCGAGGACGAGCCGAACAACACGACGCGCTTCTGGGTGCTCGGCCGCCAGGCGCCGGGCGCGTCCGGCCGCGACGAGACGTCGCTCGTCATGTCGGCGCCCAATCGACCCGGCGCGATGCATGCGCTGCTCGAGCCGTTCGCAAAGCATGGCGTGTCGATGTCGCGGATCGAATCGCGGCCTGCACGCACGGGCTTGTGGGAGTATCTGTTTTTCGTCGATCTCGTCGGGCATCGCGACGATGGACCCGTGAAGGCGGCGCTCGACGAGCTGGCGGCGAAGGCGTCCTTTTTGAAGCTGCTCGGCTCTTATCCGGCGGATCAAGTATGAATCGTCCCTCGGATATTCCCTCGCCCGTACAGCACGCGCCGGAATACGTGCGCGCGATCGCGCCGTACGTCGGCGGCAAACCGATCGAGGAGGTCGCGCGCGAGCTCGACCTCGATCCCGCGACGATCATCAAGCTCGCCTCGAACGAGAATCCGCGCGGAGCGAGCCCGAGGGTGCAGGCGGCGATCGCCGCCGCTGCCGCGGAGCTCACGCGCTATCCCGACGGCAACGGTTTCGCCTTGAAGGCTGCATTGTCGAAGCGCCTTCGCGTAGCGCCGGAACAGATCGTGCTCGGCAACGGCAGCAACGACGTGCTGGAGCTCGTGACGCAGGCGTTCCTGCGGCCCGGCGATCATGCGGTCTATTCGCAGTACGCGTTCATCGTGTATCCGCTGGCGACGCAGGCGCGAGGCGCCGTGGGCATCGAAGTGCCGGCAAAAGACTACGGCCACGATCTCGATGCGATGCAACACGCGATCACGCCGCAAACGCGCGTCGTCTTCATCGCGAATCCGAATAATCCGACGGGAACCTGGCTCGCGGGTGACGTTGTCGAACGCTTCGTCGCGGCGGTGCCGCGCGACGTGATCGTCGTGCTCGATGAGGCCTACAACGAATTCCTCGAACCATCCGAGCAGTCCCGGTCGACGACGTGGATCTCACGTTATCGGAACCTGGTCGTGTCGCACACGTTTTCCAAGGCGCACGGCCTCGCCGCATTGCGCGTGGGCTACGGCGTGATGGACGCCGCGATCGCCGATCTCGTGAACCGCGTGCGCCAGCCGTTCAACGTGAACGCACTCGCGCAGGCGGCCGCGCTCGCCGCACTCGACGACGAGCAATACGTCGAGGACAGCCGCGTGCTGAACCGTGACGGAATGCGACAGCTCGAGAATGGCTTGCGCACGCTCGGCCTGCGGTTCCTGCCGTCGCGCGGGAACTTCGTTCTCTTCGAGACACGCGATGCGGATGCCGTCTTCCAGTCGTTGCTGCGGCAAGGCGTCATCGTGAGGCCGGTCGCCAATTACAACCTGCCGACGTGGCTGCGAGTCACGATCGGGACGGCGCCGGAGAACGAGCGCTTTCTCGTCGCCCTTGGCAAGGCGCTCGATGCTTCCGCCTCGACTCGTGCGCATTGAGAAGCTGATCGTCATCGGTGTCGGGTTGATCGGCGCATCGTGCGCGCTCGCGATACGCCGTGCGTGCGCCGTCGGCGAGATCATCGGCGTCGGGCGCTCGCAACCGAATCTCGACCGCGCGCTCGCGCGCGGCGTCGTCGACCGCGCCGTCATGCTTGGCGACGATTGGGCGCGCGAAGTCGGCAGCGCCGATTTCGTGCTGATCGCGATACCCGTTGCGCAATACCGCGAAACGTTCGCGATGCTCGCACCGGCGCTCGGCGATCGCACCGTCGTCACCGACGCGGGCAGCACGAAGCAGGACGTCGTGCGTGCGGCGCGCGAAACGCTGAACGACCATCTGCCGCAATTCGTGCCCGGGCATCCGATCGCCGGCAGCGAGCGTTCGGGCGCCGATGCCGGCGATGCCTCGCTCTTCGTCGGACGCCAGGTGATCCTGACCCCGCTGCCCGAAACCTCGGCGCACGCGGTCAAGCGCGTCGAGGAGTTCTGGACGACCTGCGGCGCACGCGTCGAGCGGCTCGACCCCGC
>JAICLP010000245.1 GCA_025925475.1 Burkholderiales bacterium
ACATGCAGACGGCGATGCTCGTCCCCGACGCGGCGAAGCTCGGCAAGACGCGCTGGGCGATCGTCTACCCGAACTACGAATACGGGCAGGCGGCAACGGCCACGTTCAAGGCGCAGATGCAGGCGCAGCAGGGCGGCAAGCTGGAATTCGTCGAGCAGGCGACCCCGCTCGGCAAGATCGAGCCGGGACCGGTCGTGCAGGCGCTGCTCGATGCCAAACCCGACGCGATCTTCTCGTCGCTGTTCGGACCCGATCTGGCGCGCTTCGTTCGCGAAGGGCGGCTGCGCGGGCTTTTCAACGATCGGCCCGTCTTCGACCTGCTGGGTGGCGAGCCCGAATACCTCGATCCGCTGAAGGACGAGGCGCCCGTCGGCTGGTACGTGACCGGCTACCCGTGGTATGCGATCGAAACGCCCGAGCACAAGCGCTTCCTCGCGGCATACCAGGGCAAGTTCCACGACTACCCCCGTCTCGGCTCGGTCGTCGGCTACAGCACGGTCAAGTCGGCCGCGGCGGCACTGACGCGAGCCGGATCGACGGACACCGAGAAGCTCGTCGCGGCGATGGAAGGCCTGACGTTCGAGACGCCGTTCGGATCGGTGACGTATCGCAAGATCGATCATCAGTCGACGATGGGCGCCTACGTCGGACGCACGGCCGTCCGCGACGGCAAGGGAATCATGGTCGACTGGCATTACGCAGACGGCAAGGACTACCTGCCGCCCGACGATGTCGTGCGGAAGCTGCGGCCGGCGGATTGAGTGATTTCCGACCCGCGGCAACCCGCATCGTGGCGATCCTTTAGCCGCTGACGGCGGGACGCCGGGCCGCGTGTCCCTCGCGTCGCTTGCCGTCCAGCTGCTGAACGGCCTCGCATCCGCATCGTCGCTGTTCCTGATCGCGGCGGGCCTCACGCTGATCTTCGGCGTCACGCGGATCGTCAACTTCGCGCACGGCTCGCTTTTCATGCTGGGCGCGTATGTCGCATTTTCGGCCGGCACCCGCTTCGGCGCCTATGCAGGGTCTCCATTCGGCTTCTGGTCGGCGACGCTGCTCGCCGCAATCGCGGTGGCCATTCTCGGTGCACTGATCGAGGCGCTGCTCCTCAAGCGTCTCTATCGCGCGCCGGAGCTTCTGCAACTGACCGCGACGTTCGGCGTCGTGTTGATCGTCCGCGATGCCGTGCTCGCGTCGTGGGGGCCCGAGGATCGCCTGGGCCCGCGCGTCGCCGGGCTCGATGGGGTCGTGAACGTGCTGGGCCGCGCGATCCCCGAATACGACCTGTTCCTGCTCGTCGTCGGGCCCGTCGTCCTGATCCTGCTCACGCTGCTGGTGTCGCGCACGCGCTTCGGCATGCTGGTGCGCGCTGCCTCCGAGAATCGGGTGCTGGCCGCGGCACTCGGCGTCGACGAGAAGACGCTGTTTACGACGGTGTTCGCGCTCGGCTCGTTTCTCGCGGGACTGGCGGGCGCGCTCACGCTGCCGCGTGAGCCGGCCAATCTCGGCATGGACCTCGCCGTCATTGCCGACGCCTTCGTCGTCACGGTGCTGGGCGGCCTGGGATCGATACCCGGCGCATTCATCGCCGCGATCATCATCGGCATCACCAAGGCGCTCTGCATCGCGGTCGGCACCGTCCAGGTCGGGCCGTTTGCGATCGCATTTCCCAGGCTCACGCTGGTGATCGAGTTCGTCGTGATGGCGCTCGTGCTGCTCGTGCGCCCGACCGGTCTGCTCGGCAGGCCCACGGTCGTCGCGGCCACGACGCAGATCGCCGGCGAGCGCGCGCTGGTGCGCCGGCCGGGCCCGCGCAGTGGAATTGCCGCAGCCGTCCTCGTCGTGCTCGCGCTGCTGTTGCCGCTCGCCGGCGATCCTTATCTGCTGGTGCTTGCGACGGACATTCTCGTGGCGGCGCTCTTCACCGGGAGCCTGCAGCTGATCATCGCAACCGGCGGCATGATCTCGTTCGGTCACGCGGCGTACTTCGGCATCGGCGCGTACGCCTCGGCGCTTGCGACGCTCCACGAATGGCCGTTCCCGCTCGCGCTCGCGCTGGCGCCGGTTGCCGCGGCCGTCGCATCGCTCGCGTTCGGCGCGCTGGCCGTGCGCGTGTCGGGCATTTATCTCGCCATGCTGACGCTCGCGTTGGCGCAGATCCTCTGGTCGATCGCCACGCAATGGGACACGATGACCGGTGGGTCGAACGGCCTCACCGGCGCGTGGCCCCCCGATTGGCTCGGCGAGCGTACGCACTATTACCTGTTCGTGCTGATCGTCGTCGCCATGGCGCTCGTCGCGCTCGCCATCATCGCGCTCACCCCGTTCGGCTACGCGCTGCGCGGCGCGCGCGATTCGGCGCTGCGCGCGGCTTCGTCAGGCATCGACGTCCGCGCGCGACGGATCAAGGGCCTGGCGATCGCCGCCGCATTCGCCGGAATCTCCGGCGCCCTCTTCACCTACTCGAAAGGCGGGGTTGCACCGGATGCGCTGTCGATTCCGCGATCGGTCGACGCGCTCGTCATGATGTTGCTGGGTGGCCAGGGCGCGCTGTTCGGCCCGCTGCTGGGGGCGACGGCGTTCACGTGGCTCTCCGACGTACTCGCGCGCATGACCGAGTACTGGCGCGCGTGCGTGGGCATCGCGATCCTCGTCATCGTCAGCGTCTTTCCGAATGGCATCGGCGGGACATTTCGCCTGCGAGGCTTTCGTTCGAGCAGCGTCCGATGAAGATGCCGCTGCTCGAGGTTTCGTCGCTGTCGAAATCGTTCGACGCCGTGCAGGCGGTGCGCGACGTCTCGCTCTTCGTCGACCGCGGGGAAGTCGTCGCCGTCATAGGTCCGAACGGCGCCGGCAAGACCACGCTGTTCAACCTGATCCACGGCGAGGTGCTGGCCGACGCCGGCGACGCGTACTTCGACCGCCGCTCGCTCGTCGGACTGCCCACCCACGCGATCGCGCGCCTCGGTGTCAGTCGCACGTTTCAGGTCCCGGCGACGTTCGCATCGATGACGGTGCGCGAAAGCATCATGCTCGTGCTGGCGGCCCATGGCGGGCGCGATGCGGCGGTCGTATCCGGAATGCTCGTCGCCGATACGACCTCGGCAGAGCTCCTCGCACGCTTGCAGATCGCCGACCTCGCCGACGCGCATTGCGGCGCGCTCGCCCATGGCGATGCGAAGCGCGTCGAGCTCGCGCTGGCGCTCGCGACAAGCCCGCGGTTGATGCTGATGGACGAGCCGACGGCCGGGATGAGCCCGCGCGCGCGACGCGAGCTGATGCAACTCGTCGTCGACCTTGCGCGAAGGAACGACGTCGTGCTGCTCTTCACCGAGCACGACATGGACATCGTGTTCGGCTTCGCGCAGCGCGTGATCGTGCTGGATCGGGGGGCAGTGATTGCCGAGGGGACACCGGAGGCGATACGCGCGAACGCGAGCGTCAAGGCGGCGTACCTGGGCGATTCGGCTTAAGCGAGAGATTCGCCGCGAGCATTTCCCGTCCCGGTGGGACAATGGCGGCTTCGCAAAAGGTAATCGCGGCCAGTACCCGACATCCCGATGCAACCGCCATTCAACTACGCGCCGTTGACGCCGACGGCGTTTCTGCGCCGCGCGGCTTACGTCTTCGGCGACCGCATCGGCGTGATCGACGGCGATCGTCGCTTCACGTACGCGGCGTTCCACGAGCGCTGCCAGCGCTTCGCCGGCGCGCTGCGGGCTACCGGCATCAGACCCGGCGATCGCGTCGCCGTCCTCGCCGGAAACACGCATATGCTGCTTGCCGCGCACTACGCGGTTCCGTTCGCGGGCGCGGTCCTCGTCGCACTCAACACGCGGATCACCGCAAGCGACATCGCCTACATCCTGCGCCACGCCGGCGTCTCGCTGCTGATCTACGACGACGATTTTCGTGCGACGGCCGAGAACGCGCGCGCGGAGGCGGCCACCGACGTGCCCCTGCTGCGCTCCGGCGGTGGCGACGACGAGCTCGAGGCGGCGATCGCTGGGGCCGAGCCGTTCGAGCACGAGGCGGCGGACGAGCGCGGCATGCTCGCGATCAATTACACGAGCGGCACGACCGCGCGCCCGAAGGGCGTCATGTATCACCATCGAGGTGCGTACCTGCAGGCGCTCGCGATGGCGACGCACATGGGCCTCACCAGCGATTCGGTGTACCTGTGGACGCTGCCGATGTTCCATTGCAACGGCTGGTGCTTTCCCTGGGCGGTCACCGCAATGGGCGGAATTCATGTGTGCCTGCGCAAGTTCGATCCCGCGACGATCTGGAGGCACATGCGCGAATCGGGCGTCACCCACTTCTGCGCGGCGCCGACCGTGTTGACGATGACCGTCTGGGACCCCGCATCGAGCCCGATGACGAGACCGGTGCGCATCGCGACCGGCGGTGCGCCGCCGACGCCCGCGCTGCTCGAGCGCCTGTCGGATCTCGGACTCGACATCACGCACCTCTACGGGCTCACCGAGACGTACGGTCCGGCGGGCATCTGCGAGTGGCGTAGCGAATGGAACGGCGTGTCGATGGAACGGCAGGCGCGCCTCAAGGCGCGCCAGGGCGTTGCGAATGCGATCGGCGAGACGATTCGCGTCGTCGATGCGCAGGGACGCGACGTGCCGCGCGACGCGACGACGATGGGCGAGATCGCGATCCGCGGCAACAACGTGATGCTCGGCTACTACGACGACGAGGCCGCGACGCGCAAGGCGTGTCCCGACGGCTGGTTTCGTACCGGCGACCTCGGCGTCTGCCACCCCGACGGCTACATCGAGCTTCGCGACCGTGCGAAGGACATCATCATTTCCGGCGGCGAGAACATTTCGTCGGTCGAAGTCGAGCAGGTGCTGACGCAGCACCCATCGGTACTCGAAGCCGCCGTCGTCGCGGCGCCCGACGAAAAATGGGGCGAGGTACCGGTCGCGTTCGTCGCGCTGAAGGACGGCGCATCGGCAAGCGCCGGTGACTTGATCGATCACGCGCGCGCAGCGCTCGCGCGCTTCAAGGTGCCGAAGCGCGTCGTGTTCGGGACGCTGCCGAAGACGTCGACCGGCAAGGTGCAGAAGACGACGCTGCGCGCGCGGCTGCGCACCGGGGATCACGTCGAGCGCGAACGCTGATGGCCATCGACTTCGAGTTGCCGTCCGA
>JAICLP010000099.1 GCA_025925475.1 Burkholderiales bacterium
ATTCGCCCAGCCGCCGCAAGGCGCTCGGCTGCCTTGCCGCATGGAGCGGCGCCGCTGTCGTCTGGAGCGTTGCCGGCGGCGTGCCGGTCGCGCTTGGCGCCACGCGCGGCGATGCAATGAAAGCCGCGTCGAGCGGCGCGCTGATGTTCGTGCAGATCAGCGACACGCACATCGGTTTCAAGAAGGACGCGAACCCCGACGTCGTGGGGAGCCTGCGCCACGCGATCGCCGAGATCAACGCGCTTCCCACGATGCCGGCGTTCGTCGTCCATACCGGCGACATCAGCCACCTGTCGAAGCCCGAGGAGTTCGGTCACGCGAAAGAAATCCTGCAGGAGCTTCACGTCGATCGCGTGCACACGGTGCCCGGCGAGCACGACACGATCGACAACGGCACGACCGGCTACCTGAAGCTCTTCGACCACGACGGCAACGGCAAGCCTTGGTACAGCTTCAATCACGGCGGCGTGCACTTCATCGGTCTCAACAACGTCGAGAACTTCAAGGCGGGCACGCTCGCATCGCTCGGCGACGAGCAGCTGTCATGGATGAAGAGCGATCTCGCCGGCGTCTCGCATTCGACGCCGGTCGTCGTGCTCGCGCACATCCCGATGTGGACGATCTGGGAGCGCTGGGGCTGGGGCACCGCCGATTCGGCGCAGGCGATCGCGATGCTGCGTCCGTACGGTTCGGTCACCGTGCTGAACGGGCACATCCACCAGGTGCTGCAGAAGGTCGAAGGCAACGTGGCGCTGCACACGGCGATGTCGCTCGCCTATCCGCTGCCGACGCCGGGTCAGCAGGGCATCGGCGAGCCCGGCCCTGTCACCGTTCCCGCGAACGAGCTCGGCCACCTGCTCGGGACGCGCCGCATCAGCGTCGTGCGCGGACGGCACGAGCTCGCGTTGATCGACACGCCGCTCGATCGGGCGTAGGCGGGAAGCGCGATGAAAACTTCAGTCACCCGCTTCACGCTCGCGTCCGTGCGCACCGCTGTTTTCGCTCTGGCATGCGCAATGTCGATGGGCATCGCGACTGCTGCGCACGCGGCGTCCGTCGTCGAGGTCAGCATCACGAAGTTCACCTTTTCGCCGAAAGAGATCACCGTCGCGCCCGGCACGAAGGTCGTCTGGACCAATCACGACGAAACGCCGCATACGGTCACGAGCAAGGACAAGGCGCTGGCGTCGCCGGGGATGGACACCGACGACAAGTACGAGCACACGTTCGACCGCGAGGGCGACTTCGCCTATATCTGCACGGTGCACCCGTTCATGACGGGTGTCGTGCACGTGCGCAAGCCCTGAGCCAATTCAGAGCCGCGGGTCTCGGCGATCTGTCGAGACTCGCCGCTCCGGCTCCGAAGCTTCACGTGCGTTACGACGCGAGCGCGTCGATCACCGTCTGCCGCTGCAGCACCTCGGGCAGGAGCTGCGGGGCGCGATCCTTCCGATAAATGACGTAAGCCGGCACGCCGCTGCGACCGAGCGCGGCGAGCGCTTCGCTGATCGCGGCGTCGCGCCGCGTCCAGTCGGCACGCACGAGCGCGACGCCGGCGCGAGCGAATGCATCGCGCACGCCCGCATCGTTCAGCACCAGCCGCTCGTTGACCTGGCACGTGATGCACCACGCGGCGGTGAAATCGACGAACACCGGACGTCCTCCCGCCGTCAGCTCGGCGATGCGCGCCGGCGAGTACGACTGCCAGCCATTCGCCGGTTGCGTCTGCGCGAGGTCGGCGACGCTGCGAACGCCGGCAAGGAGCGGCCATGCGACGAGCAGGCCGGCCACTGCGCCGACGACCGCGGCACCGCCCCATGCGCGATGCGCTGCCGAGCGCCACGTGCGCCACGCCCACAGTGCGAACGCGATCAGCACCAGCGCGATGCCGATGCGAATGACCGCGTCGTTGCCGACCTGCGCGGCGAGCACCCAGACGAGCCACGCGACGGTCGCGTACAGCGGAAACGCGAGCACCTGCTTCAACCGCAGCATCCACGGCCCCGGACGCGGCAGCGCGCGCCGCCACCGCGGGAACCACGCGAGCGCGAAATACGGCAGCGCCATGCCCAACCCAAGCGCGACGAACACGCCGAGCGTCACCTGCGCGTGCTCGCCGAGCGCGTAGCCGAGCGCCGCACCCATGAACGGGGCCGTGCAGGGCGACGCGATCGCGACTGCGAGCACGCCCGACGCGAACCCGTTCACGTGCCGATTCGCGTGCGACCACGACGCGACGCCGCTCGGGACGAGCGCTGCGAACTCGAACACACCGGAGAGATTGAGCGCCATCACGAAGAACAGGATCGCGAGCGACGTGACGACGGCCGGTGACTGCAGCTGGAATCCCCAGCCCAGTTCCTCGCCGGCCGATCGAAGCCCGGCGAGCGCACCGCCGAGCGCGGCGAACGCGAGCACGACACCCGCGGCGAACGCGACCGCCTCGTAGCGCGACGCGCGGCGGTCGTCGGCGTCCGACGTCGCGAGCCCGAGCGCCTTGAGCGACAGGATCGGGAATACGCACGGCATCAGGTTCAGCAAGAGGCCGCCGAGAAAGGCGAAGCCGAGCGCAAACGGCAGCGACAGCGTCGACGCCGGCAACGAAGAGGACTGCACAGCGGCGACCGATGCGGTCGGCGATGGCTTCGGTCCGGCGACCGGGGTGCCGATCAGCGGCATGTCGAGCGCCACCGCATCGACTTTCCCGCCGTCGACGGCAAACCCCTTGTCCGCGCGCAGCACGCCCTGCAGCCGGCCGAAGTCGCCGGCGAGCTCGTGCGACACCGGCAACTGCAGCGTGTAGCGCCCGTTCGCAGGCGCGAGCTGCTTCTGCGGCGCCGACGGCTCGACGTGCCGATCGGCGATCGCGAAGAATTGCAAACGGCCGGGATCCGCGGCATTCGCGGGCGGCGTCAGCGACAGCGTGATCACTGCGCCCGCGGCGCTTGCGCTCGCATGCCAGCTCGACGGCAGCGCGCCCGGCAACGCGGCGCGCGTCTTCGCGATCGCGTCGTGCCAAGGCGAGGGCGAGGCATGATCGGCGACGGGCAGGTCGAGCGTGAGATCGGCGCCTTCCGGAATGCACGTTTCCTTGCAGACGAGCCAGTCGGCATGTGCGGCGAGCGTCGTCGTGGTCCCCGGCTTCGCAGTCGACGGCACCGACAGCGGAACCAGGTGGAACACCTCGCCTTCGTAGCCGTAGTTCATCAACGGCCCGGCCGGCAATGCGCGCGGGGCCGGCCACAGGATGTCGCCAGCCGAAAAGCCGGCGGGCAGACGCCAGTCGAGCGTCGTCGGCAATCCCGATTCGCCCGGATTTCGCCAGTAGGTATGCCAGCCGGGCTCGATCGCAAGGCGCAGCGCGAGCGTCGTCGTCGTTCCGGGGACGAGCGCCGTCTCGTCGCCGACGAGTTCGGCAACGACGTGGCCGGTCTTCACCGGTGCCGCCTGCGCCGGCATCGCGAGCACGACGAACAGCGTGGACAGGAAGGCGAGAAGGCGACGAAGCGACAGCATCGAAAAGGTGAACCCTATTGGGGTCAGAGACGACTTTCCGCACGACTTGTCGCGACCTCGCTGCCGCCAGGTCGGGAAAGTCGTCTCTGACCCCGCTTATTGTGCCACCGGACCCCGCCTTTCAACGGGCGCGACAACCTCGGCCGGTATAATCGATCAGTCAAGTCAGAACAGCGCGGACGCTCCGCGCATTCCCCTTTTCGATGAAGCCCTTCACGCCCGCCGCGATCGAAAGCGCGGCCCAGGCCGCCTGGAAAGCGGCCGACGTGTACCGCGCCGTCGAGAACGATCCGCGCTTTCGCCGCGGCAAGTACTTCTGCGTGTCGATGCTGCCGTACCCGTCCGGCAAGTTGCACATGGGCCACGTGCGCAACTACACGATCAACGACATGATGTACCGCCAGCTGCGAATGCGCGGGTACAACGTGCTGATGCCGATGGGCTGGGACGCGTTCGGGCTTCCGGCCGAGAACGCGGCGATGAAGAGTCGCGAGGCGCCGGCGCGCTGGACCCGCGACAACATCGCCTACATGAAGAAGCAGCTGCAGGCGATGGGCTTCGCGATCGACTGGTCGCGCGAGCTGGCCACCTGCGACCCCGCGTACTACCGCTGGAACCAGTGGTTCTTCCTGAAGATGCTCGAAGCGGGCATCGCCTATCGGAAGAGCGGCACGGTCAACTGGGATCCCGTTGATCAGACGGTACTCGCGAACGAGCAGGTGATCGACGGCCGCGGCTGGCGCTCGGGGGCGCCGGTGGAGAAGCGCGAGATCCCGATGTACTACCTGCGCATCACCGAGTACGCCGACGAGCTCCTGGCCGAGCTGGACCGCATGCCGGGCTGGCCCGAGCGCGTGAAGACGATGCAGGCCAACTGGATCGGAAAGAGCGACGGCGTGCGCTTCGCGTTCACGCACGACATTCGCGACGATTCCGGCGGAGCAATCGGCGATGGCCGCCTGTACGTGTTCACGACCCGCGCCGACACGATCATGGGCGTCACGTTCTGTGCCGTCGCCGCCGAGCATCCGCTCGCGACGCACGCGTCGCAAAGCGACGCGGCACTTGCGGCGTTCATCGACGGATGCAAGCGCGGCTCGGTCGCCGAAGCCGAGCTCGCGACGATGGAAAAGAAGGGGATGCCGACGGGTCTTTCGGTCACGCATCCACTGACCGGCGAGAAGATCGCCGTATGGGTCGGCAATTACGTGCTGATGAGCTACGGCGAGGGCGCGGTGATGGGCGTGCCGGGCCATGACGAGCGCGATTTCGAGTTCGCGAAGAAGTACGCGTTGCCCATCAAGCAGGTGATCGCGCCGGCCGATTCCGCGGCGTATCCGCCGTTCAGCACGGACCGATGGCAGGCGTGGTACGCCGACAAGACGATCGGCGTCTGCGTCCATTCCGGCGCCTACGATGGCCTCGCATACCAGGCCGCGGTCGATGCGGTCGCCACCGATCTCGGGAAGAAGGCGCTCGGCGAGAAACGCACCACGTACCGGCTTCGCGACTGGGGCATCTCGCGGCAGCGCTACTGGGGCACGCCGATCCCGATCATCCACTGCGAGCAATGCGGCGAAGTGCCGGTGCCCGAGGACGATCTTCCGGTCGTGCTGCCCGAGGACTGCATTCCCGACGGGAGCGGCAATCCGCTCGCTCGCCGCGACGATTTCCTGAACGTTCCGTGCCCGCGCTGCAACGCGCCGGCGCGTCGCGAGACGGACACGATGGACACGTTCGTCGATTCGTCGTGGTACTTCATGCGCTATACCTGTCCCGATGCGTCGACGATGATCGACGCCCGCGATCGTTACTGGATGCCGATGGATCAGTACATCGGCGGCATCACGCACGCGATCCTGCATCTTCTGTACGCGCGGTTCTGGACGAAGGTGATGCGCGACTTCGACATGGTCGGCTACAACGAGCCGTTCACGCGGCTGCTCACGCAGGGCATGGTGCTCGCGCACGCGTTCTACCGGCGCAATGAAAAGGGCGGCCTCGACTACATTCCTCCGTCCGACGTCGAGATCGCGCGCGACGCGGACGGATCGATCATCGGCGGCATCTCGAAGATCGACGGCGTGCAGGTCGAATACGACGGGCTCGGCACGATGTCGAAGTCGAAGCTGAACGGCGTCGATCCGCAGGACATGATCGACCGCTACGGCGCCGATGCGGCACGTCTCTTCGTGATGTTCGCGAGCCCGCCCGAGCACACGATCGAATGGTCCGATACCGGCGTCGAGGGGGCGCATCGCTTCCTGAAGCGGCTCTGGACCTATGCGCAATCGCAGCGCGACAGCATCGCGGCAGCCGGTGACCGCTTCGACTGGCGCGATGCGGCCGACGCGGTCGCGAACGCGCGGCGCGACATTCATCTGTCGTTGAAGCAGGCCGATTACGACTACGAGCGCATCCAGTACAACACGGTCGTGTCCGCCGGCATGAAGATGCTGAACACGCTCGAGGACGTCCCGGCCGACGCGGCAGGCGCCGCGGCGCTCGTCCGTGAAGGCTTGTCCATCCTGCTGCGCGTGCTCTATCCGGTCGTGCCGCACACGACGTGGGCGCTGTGGCGCGAGCTGGGCTTCGCCGGCGTGCACGGCGACCTGATCGACGCACCGTGGCCCGCCGTCGACAAGAAGGCGCTCGCTCGCGAGGAGATCGAGCTCGTGCTGCAGGTCAACGGAAAGCATCGCGGCAAGCTCGTCGTGCCGTCGAGCGCCGATCGCGCGGCGATCGAAGCGGCGGCGCGTCAGGCGCCGGAGATCGAGCGCTATGGCAACGGCAATCCGGTGCGCAAGGTGGTCGTGGTGCCAGGAAGGCTCGTGAATGTCGTCGTTTAGCGAAAAAGCGAAAAAGGGGCCAGGCTCGAATTTCGCGGCAAATTCGAGCCTGGCCCCTTTTTCGTTTCCGTGGCGAAATTCGAGCCTGGCCCCTTTTTCGCCTCGAGCCTGGCCCCTTTTTCGAGGGAGCAGCGCGATGATGCGAGCGGTCGCGGCACCTGCGCGTTTCATCGTCGGTTCGCTGGTCCTGGCGTTCGCGCTCGCCGGCTGCGGATTTCATCTGCGCGGCGAAGCGACGTATTCGTTCTCGACGATCTTCGTCAATGCGCCGGGCGCGCCGCTCCTGGCGTCCGAAATGCGCAGGGCGCTGAACGCGACCGGCAGCGCGAAGGTCGTCGAGGACGCGAAGCAGGCGCAGGTGGTCCTCGACATTCCGCTCGTCGCGAACGACAAGGAGGTGCTGTCGATCTCGGGCGCGGGCGCGGTCGAGGAATATGCGCTGATCATGCGCGTCGGGTTCCGGCTGCACGACCCGACCGGAAACGACTGGCTTCCGCCCGGCGAGATTTCGCTTCGCCGCAGCTACACGTTCAGCGAAAGCCAGGTGCTCGCGCGCGGCACGCAGGAGGAGCGCTTGTTGAAGGAGATGCAGAGCGACGCCGTGCAGCAGCTGATCCGTCGCTTGCAGGCGGCGAAAAAGCCCGCGTGAACGAAAGAGGCGCGGTGCAGCTGCGTCCCCAGGACCTCGACGCGCACCTCGCGCGCACGCTCGCGCCGCTCTACGTCGTCCACGGCGACGAGCCGCTCGCCGCGATCGAGGCGGCCGATGCGATTCGCGCGGCAGCGCGACGCGCGGGCTGCGACGAGCGCGACGTGTTCATCGTCGAGCAGCACTTTCGCTGGGACGGCTTCATTGCGGCGAATGCGAATCTCGGCCTCTTCGCCTCGCGCAAGCTGATCGACGTCCGCATTGCGTCGGGAAAGCCGGGCACCGAAGGTGCAGCCGCGCTCGAGCGGCATGCGCGCAATCTCCCCGCCGACAACGTCACGCTGATCTCGCTGCCGCGCGTCGACCGGACGACGCAAACGTCGGCGTGGTTCACCGCGCTCGCCGAATTCGGCGTGCTCGTCGCCGTCGCGCCGATCGAGCGCGGCGTGCTGCCGCAATGGATTGCCGACAGGCTGTCGCGCAACGACCAGCGCGCCTCGCGCGACACGCTCGCCTTTCTCGCCGAGCGTTGCGAGGGAAACCTGCTCGCGGCGCGACAGGAGATCGACAAGCTCGCGCTGCTGCTGCCTCCAGGAACGCTCGCGCACGACGACGTCGAGCGCGCGGTCGCTAACGTCGCGCGCTACGACATCCAGGAGCTGTCCCTGGCGTGGCTCGCAGGCAACGCGGCGCGGACGCTGCGCATCGTCGATGGCCTGCGCAGCGAGGGCGAGCCGATCACGCTCGTCTCGTGGCAGCTCGCCGAGGATTTGCATGCGCTTTCCGCCGTGCATGAAATGATGCAGCACGGTCAGTCGCTCGCGACGGCGATTCGCAACGTTCGCGTCTGGGGCAAGCGTCAGCCGGCCCTCGAACGTGCTGCGCGGCGCATCGACGCAGCACGCGTGCTGCCGATGCTCGCGGCGCTCGCGAAGCTCGACGCGCTCGCCAAGGGGCTCGGCGACGGCGACCCCTGGGATGCGCTCGTCGCGATCGCCCTCGAGCTCTGCGGTACGCGCGTCCCGGTCGAGCCCTGAGCGCACCGCTGCCGACGGCACCGTCCCGCGCGCTCGTCGTCGCGACGATGATGCTGGGGACGATCTCGACGATCCTGTCGGCCACGATCGTCAACGTCGCGTTTCCGGCCCTGATCGCCGAATTCCACGTCGGCCACGACGAGCTGCAATGGATCGCCGCCGGTTATCTCGCGGCGATGACCGCGACGATGCTCGCCACCGCCTGGCTCGTGCAGACGGTCGGCGAGCGCATGGCGTTCGTCGGCATGCTGGCCCTGTTCCTCGCTGCGTCGCTGCTCGCCGCCGCGAGCTGGAACACGAACGCGCTGATCGCCGCGCGCGTGCTGCAGGGTGCGGCCGCAGGCGTGCTGCAGCCGCTCACGATGGTCGTGCTCTTTCGCGTGTTTCCGCTCGACGAGCGTGGCCGCGCGATGGCGCTCTACGGGTTCGGCATCGTGCTCGCGCCGGCGATCGGACCCGCGATCGGCGGCACGCTGCTTGATGCGTTCGGCTGGCGCTCGATCTTCCTGCTGACGGTGCCGTCCTGCATCGCCGGGCTCGCGCTCGGCATGCGCACGCTGCCGACGCAAGCGCGGCTTTCGCGCGTCCGCTTCGACGTCGTCGGGTGGCTGCTGCTCTGTGCATCGCTGATCGCGCTTCTGAACGTGCCCGTCGAGGGACACAGCCGGGGCTTCGCGTCGGCGCGCGTACTGGCGCTCCTCACCGGCGGTTTCGTGCTCGCGGCAGGCTTCGTGTACTGGGAGAGGCGCGCGCGCTCGCCGCTGCTGCCAATCGCGCTCTTCCGTCATCGGATGTTCGCCGGCGCGTCGATCGTCGCCTTCGCGTACGGCATCGGCCTTTTCGGCAGCACGTACCTGGTGCCGGTATTCGCGCAGCAGATTGCGAACTACGATGCATCGGAAGCAGGCTGGCTGCTGATGCCGCCCGGCATCGCGCTCGCGTTCGCGATCGTCGTTGGCGGGCGGCTGACCGACCGCATCCATGCAGCGCCGATCATCATCGCCGGCCTTGCGCTTTTCGCCGTGTCGAGCCTGCTCCTCGCCTTCTCGGGCGCGATGACCGGATTCGTGCTGCTCGCGCTGTGGCTCGTCATCGGCCGCGTCGGCCTCGGCATGCTGATTCCGGCCCTGAACGTCGCTGCCGTCGAGTCGCTGTCCGGCACCGAGCTCGCGTACGCGTCCGCGGCCGTCAACTTCGTGCGCCAGCTCGGCGGGGCGATCGGCGTCAACCTGCTCGCGGTGATCCTCGAGTGGCGCCTCGGGGCGGTGCCGGCGAATCCCGCGAGGGCCTTCCATGAATGCTTCGCGATTGTTACCCTCGCGTTTGCCCTCGCGATCGTACCCGCGTGGTTCATGAGAGCCCGCGCCGACAGGACATAAGAATCGGGGCGTTCAGGAAGGAGGAAGCCATGTATCGGAAGATCCTGGTCGCATTCGACGGCTCGCCGGAAAGCCGCCTCGCCGTCGACGAATGCTCGCACCTCATGCAGGTCCCCGACCGGCAGATTCACCTGGTCTGCGTGCTGCATGATCCGTCGCCGTACCTGCTGGCCGGCGAATTCGTGCCCGAACCGGCGCTTGCGATCGACCGGTCGCGAATGCAAGCCGACCTCGACGAGGCGGCGTCGCGCCTGACCACGCGCGGCTTCTCGGTCTCGACGCATCTGCAGGACGGCGAGCCGGTCGACGTCATCTCGCGGATGGTCGAATCGCTCGGCATCGATCTCGTCATCGTCGGCCATCGCCGCAGCAAGAAGTTCGCGCTGCGCTGGTGGCGCGGGAGCGTCGATTCGATGCTGATCGAGCGCGTGCACTGCAGCATCCTCGTCGCCGGCGATCGCCGGCCGTCCGAGTAGGCAGCCGGCTATTTCGCGTCGCCGGCACTCGCGTCGCGCGTCTCGTGTGCGGCGATCGCGGCCGTTTCGGCACGCCGCACGCGCCGGCCGAGATGCACGGCAACGGCGCCTCGCGACGTCGCGCGC
>JAICLP010000233.1 GCA_025925475.1 Burkholderiales bacterium
GCAAAAGGCTGTTTCCTTGCCAAATTTTTCCGATAGAGGAGAGACTCAATGAAAAAGAAGCTCGTTGCTGTCGCTGTCGCGGGCGTTCTCGGCGCTCCGCTGGCTGCGCATGCGCAGACCGCGAACGTCGTGCTGTACGGCCGTCTCAACGTCGACCTGGAATTCGTCAGCGGTCGGCAGCCCGACGGCTCGAACCCGCGCGTCAGCCGGTTGAGCTCGAACTCGTCGCGTTTCGGTGTTCGCGGCACCGAGGCGCTGGGTGGTGGGCTGTCGGCCATCTTCCAGATCGAATCGAGCATCAACGGCGACACGAACAGTGGCAACCTCGGCGGTCGTGAAACCTTCGTCGGCTTCCAAGGTCCGTGGGGCGCGTTCAAGATGGGCCAGTTCCTGATGCCCTTGGACGACATGCACCCGATCTTCGGTAACGTCCCCACCTACACGACGTCGATCCTGTCGACGGCCGATCTCTGGGCGCAAGGCACGCTGTCGAAGGCCGACGGCGGCTTCGATGCGCGTCTCGGCAACTCGCTGCGCTATAGCTCGCCGTCGTTCAGCGGCCTGACGTTCGATGCGCAGGTCGCGCTGCGCGACGGTTCGGGTGCCACCGGCGCCAACACCGGTGATCACGCGTCCGAACTGCGTCACGCCTACAGCTGGGGCGCGAACGCGATCTACAACAACGGTCCGATCCAGGTCGGCCTGGGCCTCGAAGGCAACCAGAAGGTTCGCGGTCCCGACCTCAACGACTACGACATCACCCTTACCGGTGGCTACAACTTCGGCGTCGTGCGTCCCGCGCTTTTGTACGAGCGCATCAAGTACGACACGCCGAGCGGCGACCTGAAGCGCGACCTGTGGGGCATCAGCGCGACGGTGCCGATGGGCCCGGGCACGTGGTACGCGTTCTATGGCTACGCGGGCAACGGCAAGGGCAGCGCCGCGGACGGCACGCGCGTCGGCGGTCTCGCCAAGGGTCCCGATACGCGTTCGGATCAATGGGAAATCAGCTACACGTATCCGTTCTCGAAGCGTACGCAGGTGTACGCGGGCTACGTCAAGCTCGACAACCGCGCGAACGCGTCGTACACGTTCAACATCAACGCGTACCCGATCGGCGTTGGCGGCAAGCCCGACGGCATCGTGCTGGGCATGATTCACCTGTTCTAAGCAAGTCCGCATCAAAAGCGACGGGCGCCTCATGGCGCCCGTTTGCTTTGGAGTGACGGATCAGGGAGCGCCGGCGAAATGCGGCTGTCGAAGTCTGGCGATGAGACCTGAAGCGCGCGCCGTCGTCGCGCTGCTACTGACCCCTGACCCCTGGCCCCTGATCCCTGATGCTCACCTCCCTGATCCTCGGCTTCGACCGCGCGCTGCGCACGCTGTCCGGGACGGCGACGCCCGCCCGGCCGGTGCCCGGCGCGAAACTTCCCGACACCACGCTCGAGCCGTGGGAGCGCCGGCATGCGGCGGGGCTGATGCGCGTCAACCACACCGGGGAAGTGTGTGCGCAGGCGCTCTATTCGGCGCAGGCGCTCGTCGCGCGCGACGGCGAGATTCGTTCCCGCTTCGAGCGGGCCGCGCGCGAGGAAGAGGACCATCTCGCATGGACGCAAGCCCGACTCGCCGAGATGGACGATCGGCCGTCGCTGCTCAATCCGCTCTGGTATGCGGGCTCGTTCGCGATCGGAATTGCCGCGGGCATCACCGGCGATCGCGCCAACCTGGGCTTCGTCGTCGAAACGGAGCGTCAGGTCGAGGAGCACCTGACGTCGCACATGGATCGCCTGCCGGCGAGCGATGCGAAAAGTCGCGCGATCGTCGAGCAGATGCGCGACGACGAAGCGCGTCACGCCGCCATGGCTCTCGATGCGGGCGGGATGCCGCTGCCGTATCCGGTGCGCCGCGCGATGCAGGCGGCCGCCGATGTCATGCGCGCGGTCGCGTATCGTATCTAACTAAGCGGGCGAAGGGCCGCGCCGAGCGCGAATTCCGCCCCCTTGGGGGCAGCGGCAGCGGCGACAGCCGCAAGCGTGGGGGATCACCGGCCGGCCTTCCATTCGCGCAACGCTGCGAGCCGCGCCGCGCGCAAGGCCGATGCGATCGCGTCGCCACGCGCAGCACCGGGCGTCTTGCCCATGCGCTCGACGGCATCGCGCGCAATCGCTGCAGCGTCCACGCGGCGCACGACGGCCAGTGCCTCCTGCAGCAGTGCCGTGCGTCGCCGTTCGTTCGACTCGCCCGATGTGCGCGCCGCGACGTGCGCCGCCGCGGCGGATGCCAGCGTTGCGAGGCGCTCCGGCCGACGCAGCGCATCGGTTGCGAGCAGCAGGTCGAGCAGCGCCGCGGACGCGAGCGACGGCGCATCGGCGATCGCATGGTGCCAGCGGACGGCGAGCCGGGCCGCATCGTCGCAGTCGCTCGGTACGCGAAGGCGCGACGACATCGCCTCGGCACGCTCGATGCCGGCGCGCGCATCGAAGCGATCGTCGCCGGCGCGATCGAGCTCCTGCGCCAGTACCGCGTAGCGTGCGGGCAGCGTCATAGTGCGCAGCGCCGCCCAGTCGAGCGCGCGCTCGGTGAAGGTGCCGGCGTCGTCGCCGTGCCCTACCGGAATCGCGTAGAGCGCTTCGATCTCGGGCAGGAGTCTCGCAAGCGCGCCGCATGCACGAAGCGCATCGAGCATCCGCGACGGATGCGCTTCGCTCAATCCGCGCGACACTTCCTGCCAGACGCGTTCCGGCGCCAGCGTCTCGAGCTCTCCGCTGTTCGCGATATTGCGCATGAGTACGAGCGTGTCGTCGGCGATGCGAAAGCCGAAGCGCGCGGCGAAGCGTGCCACGCGCAGCACCCGCAGCGGATCCTCCGCGAACGCCTCCGACACATGGCGCAGGATGCCTTCATGCAGATCGGCCTCGCCGCCGTACGGGTCGATCAGCTGTCCATCCGCGGCGCGCGCCATCGCATTGATCGTCAGGTCGCGGCGGCGCAGATCGTCCTCGAGGGTGACGTTGGGCGTCGCGAAGAAGCGGAAGCCGCGATAGCCGCGTCCGTGCTTGCGCTCGGTGCGCGCGAGCGCGTATTCGTCGTGCGTTTCCGGGTGCAGGAACACCGGAAAGTCCTTGCCGACCGGCAGGTACTCGGCCGCGAGCATCATCTGCGGCGTCGCGCCGACGACGACGAAGTCGCTGTCGTTGACCGGGAGGCCCAGCAGTTCGTCGCGAACCGAACCCCCGACGCGATAGATGCGTACCGATTGCGGCAACGGCCGCGTCATCGGCCGCTTTGCGAGCGAAACGTGTCGAAGCGGCTGCGAAGCGCCAGCGGCGCGAGGTATTCCGGCGCGATGGCCTCGACCGGTGTCGGCGTGATGTCGAACGCACGCGGAAACGGCCCGTCGCAGACGCTGTCGTGCTGCATCGATGCGAGGTTGTCGCGCGTCAGGAGCGGACCGGGCAACAGCTCCATCACGCGCGCCTGCAGGTTCGCGAGCGCGGGACCGAGTGGCAGGACGGGTCGCGGATGCCCGGACGTTTCCGCTACGTAGTTGACGAGCTCCTCGAGCGTGTACGCTTTCGGGCCGCAGAGCGGATAGCGCTGTCCGATCGTGTCGTCGTTGACACTTCCCCCCACGCTCGAACCGCTCGCTGCCCCCCGGGGGGCGGGGTCGGTCGGTCGGGGCGGCCCTTCCCGGCCGATGAGCGCGCGCGCAATGCACTCGGCCACGTCGCCGACGAACACCGGCTGGAATCGCGCCCCTGCGCAGGCGAGCGGTATCACCGGGAACATCTGCGCGAGCTTCGCGAACAGGTTCAGGAACGAATCGCCGCGGCCGAAGATCACCGACGGCCGGAAGATCGTCCATCCGAGGCCCGATTCGGCGATCACTGCTTCGCCTGCCGCCTTCGACCGCAGGTACGCGCTCGCGGCTTCGCTGCTTGCGGCCAGCGCGCTCACGTGAAGGATGCGCGAAACGCCCGCATTGCGGCACGCGGCGACGAGGGCGAGGGGAACGTCGACGTGCACGCGCTCGAACGTGTCGCGGCCGTGCTCGTGCAGCGTGCCGATCAGGTTGATCGCCGCGGTGGCGTTCGCCGTCCATCGCGCGAGCGTCGCCGAGTCATGAGGATCGCCTTCGACGACGCGCACGGTCGGCAGCAGGAACAGATCGCGCGCCCGGTTGCGCCGCCGCGTCAGCACGATGACGTCGTGGCCGTCGGCCGACAGCTTCGCGACGAGATGGCGCCCGAGAAAGCCGCTGCCGCCTAGGACGAGAACGCGCTGCGCCATCGACGATGACCTATTGCTCGCTGGCCGCGATGCTGTCCGCGTCGCGCGGCGTGACGACACCGAGCCGCTTCGTCAGCGATACATAGGGACGGTCGAGTGCGTGCGTGTAGAGCATCGTGTTGGCCAGTACGCGCTTCACGTATTCGCGCGTTTCGTCGAACGGAATCGTTTCCACCCAGATCGCGCCTTCGAGCGGCGCCGCGGCGGGCCGCCACGCCTGCGCGCGCGACGGACCTGCATTGTAGGCCGCCGCGGCAAGCACCGGCAGGCCGTCGAGGCGGTCGAGCCAGTGCTTGAAGTAGAACGCGCCGAACTGCGTGTTGAGTTCCACGTCGGCGATGCGCGACGGCGAGTATTGATCGACGGCGAGCTTCTTCGCGACCCAGCGCGCGGTGCCCGGCATCAGTTGCATGAGGCCCACGGCGCCCGCCGACGACACGATGTCGGCCACGAACCGCGATTCCTGACGCGCGATACCGTAAAGAAGCTCGCAATCGAGCCCCTGGTCGCGCGCCGCCGCCTCGAACTGGGGGCGATAGGGCGTCAGGTAGCGCATCGCGAGGTCGACGCGCGACGACATCCGCTCGGCGGTGAAGATCGCCCGGTCGTAGAGGCCGTTCTCACGCGCGTATTCGGCCGCGATCTGCAAGCCGTCGTCGTCGAGGCCGCGTATCGCATAACTCCATTCGCGCAACGCCTCGACGCGCAAGTCGAGTCGCGCGAGAAGCAACGCCCGCTTCACGCCATCGTCCGACGCGAAGATTGCCAGCGCTGCATCGTCGACGGGATCCGATTGCCGCTGCAGCGTCGTGTACTGCGGAGCGCTGCGGCCGAGCGCGTCGGACGCGAGAAGGCCGTAGAAGTCGAGGCGACCGGCGAGGGTCCCGTAGATCGCATTCGCGTCCTCATGGCGATTCTGTGCGGCAAGCGCGCGTGCGCGCCAGTAGCGCCAGACCGGCTCCTTCTGCTCGACATCGGGCAGTGCGTCGATGCCGTCCTGCACGTCGCGCCATGCGCGAGCGCGCAGCGCTGCCCGGATGCGCACGACCTGCTGCTCCGGCGTCAGCGTCGGGCCCTTCAACGCGTTGAACCATTCGTTCGCAGCCGGATCGAGCTGC
>JAICLP010000438.1 GCA_025925475.1 Burkholderiales bacterium
CGCATGCAGGTACAGGCCGAGCTCGTAGCGGTGATAGCCCTTCGCGGTCTGGATTCCGAGGCCGGTCAGCATCAGCACCGCCTGCAGCACGACGGGCACGAGCATCAGCGCGAGAAGCTTCGCGACGAACGGCAGCCAGGTCGGAATCGGCAGCGCGTCGTGGATCTGGTCGAGGCGCGATTCGCGCTCGCGCCACGCGAGCTCGCCGGCGTAGAACGTGACGATCACGAGCATGAACACGCTGAACGTGCCCGACACGATCTCGATCATCTGGTACGTCACCGGCCACGTCGTCGTGCCGAAGATGCTGCCCGACGTCGTACTGACCGTGATGCAGAACAACACGCCGGCGAGCACGATGACGGCGAAGTAGACGTTCTTGACCGTCTCGCGGAAGTTAAGCCATGCCATGCGCGGCAGGAGTCGCCAGGCAGGCACGCCGACGGGTGCGACGCGCGGCGGATGCAACGTCGCCGCAGACGCGTCGGCGGCCGTCGCCGGCTCGTCATCGCGCGGCTGCGTCCTCGATCCGATCGACGGCTGCGTGAAGCGGAAGCGCCAGACGGTGACGCCGATCACTGCGAATACGAGCGCGAGCCACAGCAGCCGGTTCCAGAGCAGGAAACCTGCGAGCGGCACGAGGCGGCCGTTGCGCTCGGCGATTGGCCAGTATTCGGTGAGCTTCGAGAGCGCCGTCGAGCCGAACGGGTCGAGCAGCACGGCGATCGTCTTGTTCTCCATGTCGCGCAGCAAGCCCTGCGCGGCCAGGTAGCCGATCAACAGGACGATGCTCCCGACATAGACCGGCAGCATTCGACGCGTCAGCGCGGCGAGGCAGAAGAACAGTCCGCCGAGGACGACGACGTTCGGCAACAATGTCGTCGCGTACGGAATCAGGTAGGCGAGCGGCCGGACCGGCCCGACGCGATCGGGGTCGATGCCGGGCAGCAACAATCCCAGCACGCTGCCGATCGGGATGCTGGCCAGGATCACGACGAGCACGCCGAGGGCGCCGATGAAGCGGCCGCCGAGGTAGTCGATCTTGTGGATCGGTGCGGTGAAGAAGAACGCTTCGGTGCGATGCTCGAAATCCTGCTGCACCGCGCGCCCCATCACGGCCGCGATCACCGTCAGTGCCATCATCCCGAGCAGCGCGAACATCTGCGCAATCGCGTACGGCGAATCGATCCACGTCTTGCTGCTGCCGAACGATACGGTTGCGTTGCGTAACGCGCCGCCCGCGGCGGCCATCCAGAACATCGCGAGCGCGCCGAAGACCGAGAAGTAGACCCACGTCGAGATCCGCGCGAGCCGCGTGCGGAACTCGAAGCGCGCGATGCTGAAAAATGGGCGCATTCAGACCGGCTCGAGTGCGGGTGCCGGCGTATCGAGCCGGTCCGCGATTGCCGCGAAGTAGACGTCCTCGAGCGTCGCCGCAACCGGTGCGAATCCTTCGCCCGGCGGTTCATCGCCGACGACGTTGACGAGCGTGCGCCCGGCGAGAAGCCGCGTCGAGATCACCGGGTACGCCGCCTTCGTCGATGCGAGTTCGGTGCGGGCGATCGCCTTCTGCCAGATGCGTCCATCGACTCGCCGCGTGAGCTCTGCCGGGCGCCCGGTCAAAAGCACGCGTCCCTCGTCGATGATCGCCATCTGCGCGCAGAGATCGGAAACGTCGGAGACGATGTGCGTCGACAGGATCACGATGACGTTCTCGCCGATCTCGGCGAGCAGATTGTGAAAGCGAACGCGCTCCTCGGGATCGAGACCCGCAGTCGGCTCGTCGACGATGATGAGCCGCGGATTGCCGAGCAGCGCCTGCGCGATGCCGAAGCGCTGGCGCATGCCGCC
>JAICLP010000122.1 GCA_025925475.1 Burkholderiales bacterium
CCGCGCTTCGCGCCGCTCGTCGAAGCGTTCGCGCTGCTCGTCGCCGGCGCGCTGCTGATCGCGGTGATGCCGCGTGGATCGGTGCGCGTCGGAGCGCTGGTCGCAGTCGCGTGCGTTGCGGCGATGATCGGCCTCGGCTATGCCGCCTTTCGCGGCGAGCGGTGGCTGGTCGATGCGGCGACGCCGGCCGTCATGCTGGCGCTGCTCTTCGCAACGCTGCTGGGATTGCAGCTCGCCGACGCGACGCGGCATCGCAAGGCGCTGCAGCAGGTCCTGCAGCGCGAGCGCGAGGAAGCGGCGCGGGTCGCCGGCGAATTGCAGGCGGCGCGGCGAATCCAGCTCGATACGCTGCCGCGCACCGCCGACGTCGGCGATCCGCGCGTCGAACTCGCCGCGTTCATGGAGCCCGCGCTCGAAGTCGGCGGCGACCTCTACGACTTCTATCGGCTCGACGACGATCGCCTGTTCTTCATGCTGGGCGACGTGTCGGGCAAGGGGCTGTCGGCGAGCATCTTCATGGCGGTGAGCAAGGCGTTGTGCAAGAGCACGATGCTGCGCGAGCGTGACGCCGACCTCGGGGCGCTGCTCTCGCGCGCAAACGTCGAGGTCGAGCGCGACAACCCGGCGGCGTTCTTCGTCACGGTGTTCGCCGCGGTGCTCGATCTGCGGCATGGAGTGCTCGGCTATTGCAACGCGGGCCACGAGAACCCGTGGCGGCGCGAGGCGGCGAACGGTGCGATCGCGCGCCTTGCCGACGGTGGTGGGCCGCCGCTATGCGTCGTCGACGATTTCGAGTACCGCGCGGCGCGCGTCCAGCTTGCGCCGGGCGACGTGGTCTGCGTCGTCAGCGATGGCGTGACCGAAGCGAAAGACCCGAGCGGCGCGATGTATGGCGCGCCACGCGTCGAACGCGCGCTCGCGCACGTGGCATCGGCGCGGGAAGCGATCGGCGAAATCCGCGGCGGCGTGCAGGCGTTCGTCGACGGCGCCGCGGCATATGACGACATGACGGTGCTCGCCGTGCAGTGGCGCGCGTAGCGGAAGCGCGTTCGGGGTCGCGCGTCAGGGGGCGAACGGGCCTTAGCGTACGACGATCTCGACGCGGCGGTTCCTGGGCTCGGCGATGCCGGCGGGCGTCGGGATCAGCAAGTCGCGCTTGCCGCGCCCGATCGCGACGATGTCGTCCTGCGCGACACCGCGCACCACCAGCATCGCCTTCACCGCATCCGCGCGCTTCTTCGCCAGCGCGTCGTTGTATTCATCGCTCCCTACCGCATCGGTGTGGCCGATGATCACGATATCGCGCACCGGGCGCTTGTCGAGATCGGCGAACATCCGCTCGAGCGCCTGCCGCGAATCCTGCGTCAGGTCGTCGCTCGCCTCGTTGAAGTAGAGCGTGAAGTGCGCGGCGCGCATCGGCTGCGCCGCGAGCGCGTCGCCGAACGTCTTGCGGACCTCGTCGGCACTTGCCTCGTAGCGCCACGGATCGGCGGCTGTGAGGTCGGCCGCCGCGTACCCGTGGTCGAGCACCACGTCGTGCGTGCCCTGTCGCACCGCGAGCGATGTCGGCCCGCCATTCGCTTCCGGCAGCAGGATGACGCGTTCTTCCACGGCACAGCCCACGAGCCACGCAGCCGGCGCGAAGAGCGCAATGCGAAGTGCTGCGCGGCTAGCGTTCATCGCCGACGCGCACGACGAACTCGGTGCCGCGCACGCCGAGCACCGCGGCTGGCGTGCGCACCGTCATCGCGGCCGGCGATTGCTTCGCCAGGCGCCCGGACACGACGGCGAGCGTCCCCTTGCGCAGCGAGGCATCGAACCGGCCTTCGCTCGTGACGTCGTCGAAGTCGTACCGATCGAGCGCGAGCACGCTGTTCGGGCCGGCGGACAACAGCGAGTTGTCGGTCATCGTGATGCCGACCGAGCCGTCGCTGCCGGTCTTCACCACATCGGAGGCCTGCAGGCGCAGGCCGACGCTGCCGGCAACCGAATGCCCGGCGCGCTCGATCGTCACCGTTCCCTTCGACACCTTGATCTGCCCGATGTCGGCCGCGTTCGCGAACGGGATCGCGAAGGCGAGCGACAGGGCGACGAGCGGTCGCAACATGGCGGCACTCCTCGTTTCAGACGCACGGAGGCACCAGGGCAGGCGCCGGACAGCCGAAATCGTGCCCGAATCGGCGCCGTTTGTCGAAGGCAACCAAGGTGCGCCGTCCGGGTCGAACCCTGATCGACACGGAGGACCGACCATGGCACGCAGCACGTTGAACACGACCGGCGAAGGCGCGGTCAGGCAAAAGGGACACGGCACCGAGGCACTCGGTCCGAGCGATTCGACCGACAGCGGCAGCGACATCGTCGGCGGGCCGGGGCTCAATCGCGAAGAAGGGTTGCCGTTCCAGCGCGGCACGACGTCCGATCCCGATGTCGATGCGGCGCCGACGACCGCCGGTCCCGATCTCGGCGATCCCGACCTCGATTCGGATACCGATCGCTTCGGCACCGGCGAGCGCGCGGCGGTCGGGCGCGATTCGACGGTGCCTGTCGACGAAACGCTGACCGAGCACGATCCCGAGGACAGTGCGTCGATGAACGTCGGTGACGACTCGGACACCGAGCGCGAAGCGGCCAATGTCGAATCCGACGACGATCCCGCAGCCGAAATGGAAGCGATCGAGTCGATCGAGAAGCGCCCCGACGCCGAGCGTGCGGTGAAGCGCGACCGCGCGTAGCGGCGTTGCCCTTTCGGTACACGGTTGCGAGCAGCGTCCGGCGCTCGCGAAGCATTTCGTCTACGTCGTGCGTTCGATCACGAGCGCATGGTCGAGCGCCCCGAGCGCCGAGGAGAGCTCGTTGGCGGTATCGCGCACCGCGCGGGCGAACGGCGCGATGTTCGGCTCGACGCGCTCGCGCGGTCCCGAGATGCCGACCGCGGCGATCACCTGGCGGTGCTCGTTGAAGATCGGCGCGGCGATTCCCCACACCGACGCGCGCCATTCGCCGCGGTTTACCGCGTACCCGGCCTTGCGCGTGCGCATCGCCTCGCGCAGCACCGCGTCGGCGCCGCAATGCGTGGCGTCGGTGAACCGCTCGGCGCGGCGGCCGATTTCGCTGATCTCGCGCTCGTCTCGCCATGCGAGAAGCGCCTTGCCGGTAGCCGTCGCATACGCCGGCGAGCGTCCTCCCACGGTCGTGTAGGAACGGATCGGATGCAGGCCGTCGACCTTCTCGATGTAGACGCTCGAGCCGTCCTCGTAGGCCGCGTAATGCGCCGTTTCGCCGGTGTCCTCGACGAGCCTGCGCAGCAGCGGCAGCACCTCGTCGCGCACGGCACCCGAATCGAGCGCGTTGCGGCCGATCCGCCAGGTCTTGAGGCTCACCGCGTATTCGCCATGCGCGGTGCGGCGCAGGAATCCGCGCTCGATCAGCACGTGGATCAGCCGCAACAGCGTCGACTTGGGCAAGCCGGCGTCCTTGGCGATGTCGGCGAGCGTGCGGCGATTCGCGAGTCCGATGCATTCGAGCACCAGCAGCGCCTTGGCGACCGAGCTCAACGGACTGGCGCCCGCCTTGCTGACGGCTGCGCGGTGCGCCGCCGGTTGCGGCGTACGACGTGCGGCTGTCTTCGTCGTACGACGTGCCGCGCTCCTGGTCGTGCGCGGGGATGCCTGCGTGTGCGCCTTCATGGCCGGCCGCGTCGCGCGTCGCGCGCTTCGCGCACGCGCGTGGCATGTGCGCGAACGCGCTCGCCGAAGCCTTCACGAGCGACGGAGGCGAGGAGCTCGGCGCGATCGCGCTCGGAGGGTTCACTGCGAACGAGCCGCAGCATCGCACGCAACGTCTCGATGTGGATCGACGCGCAATGGCGCGCGATTTCGTCGATACGGCTTTGCAGCGATTCAGGCGAACGGGCTTCGCTCAGGAGCCCGCAGCGCAGCGCGGCGTCGGCATCGAGCATACGGCCTTCGACGAGCGTCTCGACCGCCGCCTGCCGCCCGACCACGCTCGCGAGATGGCGCGTGCCGAGCACGACACCGAAACGGCTTCCGGGAAACGCGAAGCGCGCCTGCGGCGTGCCGATCCGGTAATCGCACGCGGCGACGAGATCGGCGCCCGCGCCGAGCGCAGGCCCGCGCACGATCGCGATCGTCACCGCCGGTGCGCGGCGCACCGATTCGAGCAACGCCTCGAGGGCGTCGAATCGCTCGCCTAACGATGCATCATCGAATGCCTCGGCATCGCGAAGGTCGAAGCCCGCGCAGAAGCGCTCGCCGCTGCTGTCGAGGACGATCGCCTTCGTTTCGCTCGCGATCGCGTCGCGAAGCGCATCGTGAAGTCGCGCGACGAGCTCAGGCGACAGCGCGTTGGCATGGCGCGGATCGTCGAGGACGAGCGTGACGCTTTGCGCGCACGGGCTGTCGCGTTCGATTCGAACGAGATCGGTCTCGCCGCTCGCCACTTCGCCGTGCATCGGCAAGTGCGTCATGCGTCTTCCGCCGGCGCCCGTTCCGCCGGTGCCGCCAGCCATTCGGCGAACACGATGTCGTTGTGCTCGCCCAGCCGTGGGGGCGGAAGCGATGCGCGCACGCGTTGTCCGTTCATCCGCACCGGATACGCGATCGTCGATGTCGCGCCGGCACCCGGCACCGCCATCGCTTGCACGAGGCTGCTCGCCGCGAGCTCGGGATCGGCGAGGATGTCGGCGAACGTGTTGAGCGGCCCGCTCGGCACGCCGCGACGCTCGAATTCGTCGAGCCACTCGCGGGCGGTCTTCGTGCGGAAGACTTCCTGCAGGATGGCGGCGAGCGCGCGCTGGTTCGCCGCTCGTTTCGCGATGCTCGTAAAGCGCGGGTCGGACAGCAGTGCCTCCTGTCCGGTCGCTGCGCAGACCTCGCGCCACAGGTTGTCGTTGCCGGCGGCGATGATGAACGTCGCGTCGCTCGCGTCGAACGCCTGGTACGGCGCATTGCGCGGATGCGCGGAGCCGAGCCGCGCCGGCGCAACGCCGGTTCCCCAGTATTCGCTCGTCTGCAGCGCCGAGATGCCGAGCAGGCAATCGAGCATCGCGCAATCGAGATGCACCGGCTCTCGCTTGACGATGGCGCGCGCATGCGCGGCGACGATCGTATACGCGGCGTACAGTCCCGCCGTGAAGTCCGCGACGGGAACGCCGCATTTGACCGGCGGGCCGTCGCGTTCGCCGGTGACGCTCATCAATCCCGATGCACCCTGCACGACGACGTCGAACGCGCCCTTGCGCGCGCCGGCGCCCGATTGCCCGTAGCCGGAGATCGAGCAATACACGATCGACCGGTTCGCTTTCGCGACATCGGCGAACCCGACGCCGAGCCGATCGAGCGTGCCGGGCCGGTAGTTCTCGATGACGACGTCCGCGCGGGCGCACAACGCCTGCACGCGCGCGAGCTCGGCTGGGCTCTTGAGGTTCGCGACGATGCTCCGCTTGCCGCGATTGAGCGACGCGAAGTTCAGGCTGAACGTCTCGCCATCGGCCGCGGTGACGATCGGTGGCCATGCGCGCAGGCCGTCGCCTTCCGGCGCTTCGACCTTCACGACGTCGGCGCCGAGGTCGGCGAGGAGCATCCCGCAAAACGGCGCTGCGGCGATATGCCCGAACTCGAGCACGCGCACGCCGTCGAGCAGCGAAGCGCTCGTCATGGCGCCGCGGCGGGCGTCGCCTCGCGCGCCGCCGCTTCGATGGTCGCCGTGTAAGCGGCGACGCGATGCATGCTGTTGAAAAAGAAGGCCGCGGTGGCGACGCCGTCGCGCTCGTACAGCGCAACGAAGCGCGGCGCGTCGAGCGAGCCTTCGACGACGCGGATCGTGTCGGTGGGCGACGGCAGCCCGACGAGTTGCAGCTTGCTGTCGTATTGGTCGGACCAGAAGAACGGAATCGCGACGTGGGGTACCGCGCCGCCGAGCAGCGTTCGCGCGGCCGCGTCGGCCTGCGTGATCGCGTTGTTCCAATGCTCGACGCGATGCGAACCGTAGTACGGATGATCGAGACGCGCGACGTCGCCGGCGGCGACGGCGCGATCGATGCCTCGCGCAGCGCCCGTCGCATCGCAGGCGACGCCATCGTCGAGCACGATGCCGCTGCCGTCCAGCCACTCGACATTGGGCGTGGCGCCTGCACCGACGACGACGCCGTCGGCATCGATGACATGCCCGTCGGCGAGCCGGACGCCTTGCGCGCTCGATGTGCCGGTCAGTCCTTCGACCGCCACGCCGAGCTCACAGCGCACGCCGTGCGCCTCGTGCGCACGCAGGCAGACGCGGGCGATCGGCTCGCCCAGCACGCGAAGCATCGGCACCGGCTCGATGTCGATCAGCGTGACGTCGCATCCGAGCGCCGACAACGTCGCGGCGACTTCCGATCCGATGAAGCCCGCGCCGACGATCGCGAATCGACGCGCACCGGCGCGCACGTGATCGCGGATCGCGATCGCATCGTCGAGCGTGCGCAGCATGAAGGCGCCCGCGCGCTCGGCATACCAGCGGGGCCTTCGCGCACGCGCGCCGGTCGCGATGACGAGTCCTTCGAACGGCAGTCGTCGCCCGTCCGCGAGCACGACGTCGCGGCGATACGCATCGAGCGACGCGGCGCGCGCGCCGAGCATCCATTCGACGCCCAGCGTGTCGGGCATGCGCAGGTCGACGCGCGGACGATCCCACGTTCCGGCGAGGAATTGCTTGGAAAGCGGCGGCCGCTGATACGGCGGGTGAGGCTCGTCGCCGACGACGCTGATCGAGCCGGTGAAGCCGTGCTTGCGCAGCGATTTCGCGGCCGAGACACCGGCGAGCGACGCGCCGACGATGACGACCGATCGCATGCTGACGATCTTTTCCCGCGACTTATTTCGCGCCGCCGTCTTCGATCGTGATCGCCTGCGTCGGGCAAAGCCGCGCCGCTTCCTCGACGGCCGCGCGCAGGCTCTCGGGCGGTTCCTCCTGCAGGATGTACAGGAAGCCGTCGTCGCGCACCTCGAATACGCTGGGCGCCGCGCGCATGCATTGCGCGTTGCTCATGCAGGCGTCGAAATCGACGACGATCTTCATGCGGCCGCCCCTCCTGCCTGCGTATCGGACGCGTAGCGGGCCATCTCGAGCGACGGCGCGGGCAGGCCGAACGGCTGGTTGTGCTCGAGCCGCTCCATTTTCGACAGCACGCGCCGCGCGTGGACGACGCCGATGTCCGAGCGGACGTTGACCTCGCGATAGCGCGAGTTGTCGGAGAGCGTGTCGGAGAACTCGAGCATTTCCTGCTGGCGGGCGAGCGCCCATTCGTCCTGCGCCACGACCTCGGGGAATTCGAACGCCATGCCCTGCGCGATCGTCATCGACCGGTCGGGCGGGAAGCGCATGTCGGCGCGCGAGATCATGATCCAGTGCCACTCCAGGTTGTGCTCGTCGATCGGCGTATCGGTATGGCAAAGGATGTAGCCGCGCTCGTCGTCCGTTCCGAGCCGGCCCGGCGGCGCGAGCCTGAGCTGTACGCGAACGAGGCCGGGTCCGATCATGCAGTGCGTGTGGTGCCGGTCGACCATGTCGAGCTCGAACCAGCGCCGGTAGTACGGCGGCAGCTTGTAGTTCTGGACGCTGCGCGTCGTCATCACCTTCGGGTTGCCGTCGATGTCGCCTTCGACGAGGCCGACCGGGATCATGGAGTTCGCAAGGTCGCCGATATTGCCGTCGTGCAGCGGGAAGAAGTGCGTGATGTCGAGCAGGTTCTCGATCAGCAGCCGATAGTTCGCGCGCACGCGCACCGGCGGATCGGAGATCACCGCCTCGTAGCGCGCATCGACGAGTTCCGGAATGCGCGGCGGCTTGACGTCGCCGATCTTCGCGGGGTCGCCCGGCCACAGCCACACGAGCCCGTCCTGCTCGACGACGGGAAACGCGTGCAGTTGCGCGACCGGCGAAATCGGCAGGTCGCGCTGCATCGGGATGTCGACGCAGCGACCGGTGCTGTCATAGCACAGGCCGTGATAGGCGCAGCGGAGGATGCCGTTGTCGAGCAGCTTGCCGTCCCAGAGCGGGAAGCGCTTGTGACAACAGCGGCCGTCGAACGCGACCACCTTGCCCGCCTGGTCGCGCCACATGACGATCGGCAATGCGGTGATGATTTTCTTTTCCAGCCGGTACTTGAAGCTCCTCGAAAGGCCGGCGACGTACCAGGAGTTGCGGATCATCGGGTCCTCCAAATTCTCAATATGTGAACCTGTGTTTCATACATTAGCGCTTTTCACCGCGCGACGTCAATGAAAGACCGCCGTTCGAGCGGCCTCAACCGAGGTATGCGCGCCGCACGAGATCGGAGCCGCGCAGATTTTCGGCGGGCTGCGAGAGGCGGACCTGGCCGTGCGACAGCGCGTACGCGAAGCTCGCGAATTCGAGCGCGAGCGTCGCGTTCTGCTCGATCAGCAGCACCGAGATGTCGTGCTCGCGGAATCGCGCGATCGCATCGAAAATCGATTCGACGATGATCGGCGCGAGGCCGAGGCTCGGCTCGTCGAGC